>CAZVMS010000098.1:0-11680 GCA_964628795.1 uncultured Haloferula sp.
ATACATGAAGGGGCGGAAAATCACTGCTGAAGAATTCGGCGAAATAACCATCAAGCGCAACAAGTTCCATGGTGAGTGGAATTATGAAATTCATCCAAATGAATAGGTGAGTCCGGTAGTTTATTGTTTAGCGCTGCCTAACAGCATCGCCGCCCAGTAGGCAAGTTGCGCGATCGCTCCAACAGCCGCCGCCACATAGGTCATCGCAGCCCAGAACAGCGCGTTCTTCGCCTTCTCGTGCTGCATCCGATTCGCCGCACCGCTCTTTTCAATCCATGCCAGAGCGCGGTTACTTGCATCGAACTCGACCGGCAAAGTCACGACCGTAAACAGAGTCGTCACCGCCATCGTTCCAAGGAATGCCCAGATAAAAACCGTTCCGCCGCCTTGAAAAACAAGGACACCGAAAATCATCAGCATCATTAGGAAGTTCTGCATACCACTCGCGAACTGCACTGCTGGCACCATCTTAGAGCGAAAGCCCAGCCACGCATAAGCCTCCTTGTGCTGCACCGCATGACCGCACTCGTGAGCCGCCACGGCTACCGCCGCCACCGTGTTCATTGCATAAACGGGCTCACTCAAGTTCACCGTCTTGTTGGTCGGATCGTAGTGATCGGTTAGTTGACCGGGCGTATGAATCACCTTCACATCGTGAATCCCATGTTCCCGAAGCATCGCCTCAGCTGCCTGGGCTCCGGTCAGGTTTGTCGGAATCTGAGAATACTCCTGAAAGCGGCGCTTGAGGGTTCCGCTAATCAAAGTGCTCACCACCATCGTGCCAATAATTAGCGCCCAATAACCAAAGCCGATTCCTTGAAAACCTCCCTGTTGCTGGGCCGCGAGAAACATCATTTCGAAATTCATGGGTGCACCCTAACCCGACATTTCCAGCCTGCAACCCCCTCTCGATTGGAAAACCCAAGTGAGTTTCCAAGAGGCTCCAGCCCCCTCAAGTCCATGCATCCAAGTCACTGATCCGTCGACATCCGCGCCTTATCCTGAAGCAGCGCCTTGGCCTCTCCAATGAGGAATAACGAGCCCGCCACCAGCACCGGCAGACAGTCCTTCAACGCCGCATCCAAAGCACCCCGCACCGACTCATGTTGTTCCGGAAGCCCCACAGAAAACGCCGCCGCCAACTCCGAGGTCGATAAAGCCCTCGGGGTATCGACCGCGCAGAGATGCACCTTTTCCGCCAGCGGCTCAAGCGAGGCCACAATCCCCTTCACATCCTTCGTCGCCACCGCACTGAATACCAGCGAACACTTCTTTTCACCGAAGCGCTCCCGCCAAGCCTCCGCCAAAACAACCGCCCCCTCGGCATTGTGAGCTCCATCGAAAACCATCGTCTGCCCCCCTTCGCTGACGACCTCAAATCGACCCGGCCAACGCACCGACGATAGCCCATACTGCACCGTCTCATAATCGAGCCGAAAGCCCGCCGCATGCAGACACTCCAGCGCCAGCGCTGCGTTCCATCGTTGATGCGCCCCCGGCAAGCCAATCGTGTAGCCGCCAATCGGCTGCGCGACGAATGTCAGCGGCGTCCGGCGTTCATTTGCCTCCCGTTCTAACACCCGCCTCGCCTCCGGAGCCTGCGGTGATGAAATCCCGGGCTTCCCTTCGACAAAAATCCCCGCCTTTTCGAAAGCAATCTTCTCCAAGGTGTCACCCAGCCACTGCACGTGGTCGAGCCCGATCGGCGTGATCGCACACACATCCGCCGGCACCGCCGTCGTCGCATCCAGCCGCCCCCCCATGCCGGTCTCTAAAACAATCAACTCCACCTCCTGCTCGCGGAACCACCTCATCGCCACCGCCAGCGTGATTTCAAAAAAGGTCGGATGCGGATCAAGCCGCTCACAAAGCTCGCGAATCTCTGTCAAAAGTGCCGCGCACTCCTCCTCACTGATCTCATTCCCCGAAACCTTGATCCGCTCCCGGTAGTCGATCAAATGCGGCGACGTAAACAACGCCGTCCGATTTCCCCCCGCGCGCGCCACTGAATCCATGATCGCACAAGTGCTGCCCTTCCCATTGGTCCCAGCGACATGGATCACCTTCACCCCATGCGCCGGAAACGCGAGAAACTCCTTGAGCAAACGACGCGGTCCATCAAGCCCCAGCTTGATCCCGAAAAGTTGGGTCGAGTAAAGCCACTCGATCGCCTCCGAGTAATTCATGACTCCCTCGACTTAAGGCATCATATACCCAAGCAGCGTCGCCAACTTCGCCCGCAGCTTCTCACGCGGCACGATCGCATCAACCAATCCGTGCTCGAGCATGAACTCCGCCGTCTGGAAACCAGGCGGCAAATTCTGGTGCGTCGTTTCCTTCACCACACGCGGACCCGCAAAGCCAATCATGCACTTTGGTTCGGCCAAATTGATATCGCCGATCGTCGCAAACGAAGCCGTCACGCCACCCGTCGTCGGATGCGTCATCACTGAAATATACGGAAGCTTCGCCTCTGAAAGACGCGCCAGTGCCCCACAGGTTTTCGCCATCTGCATCAGCGACAGCATGCCTTCCTGCATCCGTGCACCGGACGAGGCCGAAACGATGATCACCCCGCGTTTCTCCTCGATCGCCGTCTCAATCGCCCGCGTGATCTTCTCACCGACGACCGATCCCATCGATCCTGCGAAGTATTTGAAGTCCATCACCGCAATCATCGCCGGTTTGCCACTCACCGTGATCTTGCCGGTCAGCACCGCATCTTCCAATCCCGTGGTCTCAAGCAACTTTGCCGTCTTCTCCTCGTAGTTCGTGAAATCCAGCGGATTCGCCGATGTCAAGCCAGCCGAAGTCTCCTCAAAGCTGCCCACATCCGCAATCAAATCGACCCGCTCCCGTCCACCCATCAGGAAGTGATGATTGCAGTGGTGGCAGGTCTGAAAATGCTGCTTCAGCTCAAGCTGATGAAGCATTGCCTCACAGCCCGGACACTTGGTCCACAAACCCTCGGGCATATCGTCTCCCTTTCCCTTATTCCTGCGGAGCTTTGGCTTATTGAAGATTCCCATGTTATTGCCGGTAAAAAAGATGCCGCTTGGCGATGACGAAAATCCTAGCCGCGCATGACCGTCACGACAACCACCTTTTGGACCCCGGATTTCCTTAAAATCCGGGCACATTCGTGGACCGTGGACCCCGTCGTAAAAACATCGTCCACCAACACCACCCCCGGCCCGGGCTCGAAACCCCGGGCCACCTCAAAAGCCCCCCGAAGGTTTTTCTGGCGCTGCGAACGACTCAAACGCGTTTGAGTCACCGTCGGGCGGATCCGCTTCAGCGCCTCCACCACCGGCAGCCCCATTGCCCGACCCAGCGGAAGCGCGACCTCCACCGCCTGATTGAAGTGCCGCCAACGCCGTCTCGAACGATGCAGCGGCACTGGCACCAAAGGCCACTTCTCTTCTAAAACGACCGACATCCGCGGATCCTCGAAAGCCCTTTCCGCCAGTTCGGCAAGCGGCCGCGCCAACTCCAAGCGGCGACCGTATTTTAGATCACGAACCATCGTCATCGTCCCCGGCGAGCGAACCATCGCCGGTCTTGCAAACTCAAAAGCAAAGTCCTGATCACTACAGTTCGGACACTCGAACTTCGCCTCAATCGCGCCGGCAAATCTCTCCCCGCAAATTTCACAAAACGGACGACTCAAGCCCGGCAAGTCATCGGCGCACGGCGAACAAAGCGCCCCTCCATGCGGGACACCATCGCCACACAAATGGCACACCCCGGGATAGACCACATCCAGCACGCGACTCCACCAAGCACGCCGCCCGGATGGTTTATGCGCGTTCTGCTTCATCACGCGGCCGAGTCAAAAACGCCACCAGCAGCCCGGTGATCACCATCATCGTCAACGGAAACAGCCCTTCCAACAGGCTCACCCCCACCAACCACCTCGCCATCTCCGGCAAGTTCGCCACCGGCCAGGTCACCGCCTTGAAAATCCCATACGCAAAAACCCAGCCCGCATGCAGCCCAATCGGCAGCCAGAGTGACCCCGTGCGCCATCGCGCCATCGCCAGCACCACCCCAACCGATGCCAGCACCATAAAGCGGCCTGAAAACGACATCGGATCCGCAAAACGACTGAAAATTTGCCCCAACAAAATGAAGCCCGCATTCATTGCTTCAGGGTCGGGCACACTCGAACCAGCCGGGGGCTCCAGAAAATGCACGAAGGCAAACAGGAACGATAAGGCCGCGATCGCAGGGCCGGGCTTCATCGCCCGCAAAAAAATGCCCAGCAAAACTCCGCGAAAGAAAACCTCCTCAATCGTCGCCACCACGAATGCCGACGAAAAAGACTTCCTCAGTGCCTTCCACCATTCAATGTCGACCACCGCCGGATTATGAACGCCGCTCGTCGAAGCCGCCGCATCCCGCCACATGAACAGCCCCGCCTGCACCATCAACCAACCCGCCGCGAGCAATAACCCAGCGGCAAAAAGGAACCCAATCGCCCCTTGGCGCAGCCCATCAGGATTCCGTCGCAGCGGCTGACCGCGGTCCATCGCCACCACCGCATCCGGCAACCTCAGCGACCACGGCGTGTCGCGATGTCTCCCGGATTCACGCCCGATTTTCAACCACGACAGCAGCGGAAAAAGGAGCGCGACCGCCGCCAGTAACAGCGATCGATCGAAGTAGCGTGGAAAATTGTCCTTCGCATTCCGGGCATGCGTGCCCAGCCAGGAAATCAGCCCGTTGGTCTCCTTTCCCTCGGTCACCTCCGCCAGCCCCATCCCCAGATTGTAGAGCCATGGCGAAATGGCCGCCCCCAGCGCGATCGATGCCGCCACGTAGAGGAAGATCTTGGATACGTCGCTATGCAGGTGCCGAACCACAGCGACTATTTTGCCGTCCTTAAGCATCTCTGCCAAGTTTGAACTTCCCTGCCCGATTTTCAGAAATCGTCCTCTTCCAAAATCTTATCGATCGCCTGGATCCACTCCCACGGGCAGCGCTTCCGCTGATACTTCCGCCAAAGCACCTCCCTCAGGGTCTCCCACATTTCGCGAGGCACGGGATCGATCGGCTCCCAGTCCGGATCCGTCTTCAGCGTCGTCTGGAACGTCCACTTCCCCGCATAGCGATTCGCCCGCCAGAAACGCAATCCCTCTTCGGTCCGTTCTCTCCACTCGTGCGACTCCATGCGCGAAGACTCAAGGCTGAAACCCGCTTCTGACAATCATCAATTGGCGATTTCAGCATTCGACCTTATGGCTTCTGTGTTCAAAGCTACCCGCCATGACCAAGGACGACCGCAAATTCCTCTACCACCTGCTCGAAACCCCAAGCCCAACCGGCCGCGAAATGCCCGGCCAGCGCGTCTGGGCCGAATACCTGAAACCCACCGCCAACTCCGTCGAATGCGACGCCTACGGCTCGACTTGGGCCACCCTCGCCGGGAAATCCAAGCGCAGCGTGATGCTCGCTGCGCACGCCGACGAAATCGGCTGGATGATCAAACACATCGACGACAAAGGCTTCCTCCGGCTCGACCGCGTCGGCGGCTCCGACCATGCCACCGCCCGTGGCCGCCGCCTCCGCATCCTCGGCGACAGCGGCGAGGTCCTCGGCATCATCGGCAACACCGCCATCCACCTCCGCAAGGATCTCAGCGATGAAAAAGCCCCAAAAGTTCACGAGCTCTGGGTCGATGTCGGCGCATCCTCCGCCGCCGAAGTCGCCGAACTCGGCCTGCGCGTCGGCCACTTCGCCGTCTACGCCGATGGCCCCACCGAACTCGCCCACAAACGCCTCGTCTCCCGCGCCCTCGATAACCGCATCGGCGGCTACATCATCGCCCAGGTCATGCGCCGCGTCGCCAAGGAGAAAAAGAAAGCCGATCACTCGCTCGTCTGCCTCAATGCCATCCAGGAAGAAATCGGTGGCCACGGCGCCATGATGGCCACCTACCGGATCTTCCCGGATGTCTGCATCTGCCTCGATGTCACCCACGCCACCGATACCCCGGGCCTTGACTCCGCCCAGCACGGCTCGGTCACCCTCGGCGGCGGCCCGACCGTGACTCACGGCACCGCCAACCACCCAATAATCGTCGAACGACTCACGGAAATCGCCAAAAAGCACAAGATCCCGCTCCAGCACGAAGCCAGCAGCCGCTTCACCGGCACCGATACCGATAAAATCTTTACCCAGCGCGAAGGCGTCCCCAGCGCCCTCGTCTCACTCCCCTTGCGCTGCATGCACTCAGTCGTCGAAACCGCCCACCTCGACGACATCGAGAACACCATCAAGCTGCTTACGGGCTTCGTCCTTTCGCTCGACGCAAAAGACCGCTTCCATCAAAGCCTGTGAAAGCACTCGTCGCCGGCATCCTTCTGCTGAGCCCGCTCGCCCATGGCGAGTCGGGCCCGTCGGATGCCGCCGTCGCCTTCCTCATCAATGTCGCGCGCGAACGGGTCGACATCAGCGAAGACACCGCCCTCGACGATGGCACCACCGCCGAGAAGGAGACGATCATTCGAGAAAGCCTCAAGCGCCTCTCCTCAATCGTCGAAGAAGGTGAACTGCGCGCCATCGATGAAAAGATCGATGGCGATCTCGCCGCCGTCCTCGTCTCCCGCATCATCGACTACGACCCCTCACAGGTTCAGATCTTCGCCATCGCCATGCTCAAGCGCGACGACCGCTGGCTCCCCGCGCCGGTCCTCGCCTCCTTTGAAAACACCGGCATCACCTATCTTCCAAAACTCTCCACCTCTTCAAAAAAGCTTGAGGACTGGATGCTCACGGAGAGAACCAATCAACTCACCCGACTCCGTGACGACGTCCAGGCCGACTTGTTAGACGACATTCAGAAAGCCGGAAACCTCGACGAACTTCGAAGCGATTCCCCGGAAGAGATCGTCCAAAAGTTCATCGATGCGTGCCGAACCAAAGACCTCCCGGCCGCGCTCGTCTACCTCGGAGGCCTTGAAAAAGACCTCCCAAAAAATTGGGATGATATCCTGCGGTTCATTGCTACCAACATCCGCGAGACCAAAAAACCAAACGAATCCTGGCGACACATCACCAGCACGACCGGCGCACGTGTCGTGATCGAAACCGATACCTTCGCCGACGGAGCCATGGTCAGCATCGGCGAGTTCGCCCCTTTCGAACGGACCCCCGGCCAACCGGCCATCACCGTCTTCCATTTCCCGCTCGAGCGGTCCGATCAAGACACCTGGCGCCTGCGACTTCCATCGTGGCTTCTCGATGGAGTCCTTCCCGACGACGGCGATCCAAGCGACGCCGAGTTGGTTAAAGCCTTCCCCAAAAAACTGCTCGAGCACCACAAGCCAGAGACCTTTTCGGATCCGACCGCCTTGATGGAGTCCCTCCAAAAGGCCCTCTCAAGTCCACGCTTCGAAGCCATTCTCCCCCACATCGGCATCCCGCCATCAGGCGACGCCCTGCCCGTTCTGGAACGCGCCGCCAGCCTCTGGCGTGAATTCCGCGGACGCGACAGTCAATCGCCTCTGTTGCTCGAAGTCCGACAAGATGGCGACCAGGCCTGCGCCCTGCTCTCCCTCTTCGATGACCGCAATCCACAAATTCGGCGCAGCCTGATCCAAAGAATCTTCCTTCAACAAAAGGACAAGCAGTGGTCAATTCCCGCAAACCCCCACGAAACCAGCGACAAGACCTCTCAGGAACTGACGGCTTGGGCTGAAGAAGCCAGCGGGCTCAGCGAAGCTGACTGGCTCGCCCGGCTTGGACTCGCCACCACCATCGGTGGCATCCCAGCGGACTCCGCGCCCACCGAAGCCGAAGCCCTCGCTGCCGCCAAGGCATGGCTAGAAGCCCTTCATTCACGCAACCCCCGCGCCATCCTGCGCTCCGTTGCCGCCTTCGATGATGACCGCGGCAGCAAAAACCTTTTCCGCACCATCGGTCACGAACTCCAAACCGATCACCAAACGGAAGTCCTCAAGATCCATCGGCTGGGCCGCTGGGCCGCCGCCAGCACCCACGCGGTTTCCACCCAAAGAAGCGACGACCCTTACTTTCTTCTCTACCCCATCGTCAGCACCCAGTCCGGCCCACGAGTCCTCGCCGAAGCCGTCCTTTTCCACGCCGACACCCGCTCGCGTGAATTCCTCAACTCCTCCACCTGGAATCGCCTCGACGACCGCCTCCCCGAAGCCGCCGTCGCCGAACTCAAGGAAATCCAAAAAGCCCACGACGCCCTAGCCGACCGTGACTAAGCCCTTCCAGGCTCATCGTCATTTCCCAAATCTCAAATCTCCCATCTCCCATCTCCCATCTCCCATCTCCCATCTCCCATCTCCCATCTCCCATCTCCCATCTCCCATCTCCCAAAATGCCCTCCCCCACCGAAACCGCCAACCTGCTTGAAAAGTCCGTCCACCGCGTTGTCCGCGGGCAGGACGATGCGGTGCGCCGCATCCTCGCCTGCTTCGCTGCCGGAGGCCACGCCCTCATCGAAGACGTTCCGGGCACCGGCAAAACCACCCTCGCCAAGGCCGTCGCAAAATCCGTTTCCGAAACCGCTTTCAAGCGCGTCCAGTTCACCCCCGATCTTCTTCCCAGCGACATCCTCGGCATCTCGGTCCTCGACCCTCGTACCCAGGAATTCAACTTCCGCCCCGGCCCGATCTTCACCGACATCCTCCTTGCCGATGAAATCAACCGCGCCTCCCCGCGCACCCAGTCCGCCCTGCTCGAAGCTATGGCCGAACGCCAGGCCACCATCGATGGCCATCGCTACGACCTCGACGGCCTCTTCTTCGTCATCGCCACTCAGAACCCGGTGGAATTCCGCGGCACCTATCCCCTCCCGGAGGCCCAGATGGACCGCTTCATGATCCGCTCGCGGCTTGGCTACGTCAGCATCGAGGAGGAATGCTCGATCCTTTCCGATCAGGTCGACTCCCATCCCGTCGATCATCTCGAACCTGTCGTCACACGCGGCGATGTCATTCTCTTATTAGACGCCGTGCGGAAAGTCCGCATCAGCGATGAACTCCGCTCCTACATCGTCGAGATCGTCGCCGCCACCCGTAGTCGAGAGGAAGTCCAGCTCGCCGCCAGCCCGCGCGCCTCACTCGCCCTGATGAAAGTCGCCCAAGCCCTCTCGCTTTTCGAAGGCCGTGACTTCGTCATCCCTGAAACCATTCAAAGCATCGCCTCGGACGTCATCGCCCACCGCCTCGTCGTCGCCCCCGAAGCCCGCCTTTCCGGCACCGATGGCCACGGCATCGTCAGCATGATCCTCGACGAAGTCGAAGCCCCCGTTTAGTCCGCTTTCAGCTCAGCGACCAACTCATCCGCCTCATACACCACCTCCAGCGCGTGCATGATGCCTGCGGAGTCCACGGAAACCGCGCGGCCGCGCGTCCCATCGTAAGCCACATCATTCGTTAGCCCGTCGATGTTGCTGTCGAAAATCAGTCCGACCAACTCACCCGCCCTGTTCACCATCGGGCTCCCGGAATTCCCGCCCGTGATGTCGTGCGTGCTGATGAAGTTCAGCCCCACATCACCATCAATTTTTCCCTCTGCCGCTATCCATCGCTCTGGCAGATCGAAGGGCGGCGTCGACAGCTGCGATTTCTCACACGCGAACAGCCCGTTATACGTCGTCTGAAACGGAATCCCGTCCTCTTCGATGCCATGCACTTTTCCAAACGAAAGCCTCAGCGAAAACGTCGCATCCGGATAACCCGTCTCGCCATCCAGTGCAAAGCGAGCCCGCGAAATCCGCTCATGGCACTGCTTCAGGATCTCAGCGTCCTGCTCGTAGCGTTCCCGCAGCACCTGAATCTCTCCATCAACCGAGCGTGCCAAATCAATCATCGGATCGGTTGATGCTTTAATCCCGACATCGCCGCCCACGTAGAGACTCTTGCGTAGCTTCACTTGGTCCAGCCCACAGCCGAGCACCAACTCCCTCGCCCGCGCTCTTGGCGATTTCCCTGCGAGCACTCTAACAACCGTTGGATCCTCCGAACCAAGCTTCTCACACATGAAGCTCAGCGAGTCCGCCAAGCGAAGTTCCTCCATGTCCTTGTAGATCGGATCTTCGGAAAAAAGCCTCAACTCAAGCGACACCCCGTCCGCATCGCGGAAACCCGCTCGTCTCTCCTCGTCCGGCTTTGCCCGCTCATCCGCCACTCTCACCAAAGTCTGCGCGAGACCGAATAACTGGCTGTCAAACGCAGCTCCGCCGCCAATCAAGGAACCTCGCAGGCCATCTTCCTGCTGCCTGGCGAGCACGCGCTCGATCTCATCAAAAGCCTCCTCCGCATCCTTGCCCCCGGCCGTTCCTGCGAGCCTTTCGCGAAACGCCATCTCCGCCGCCCGGTGCGACTTCATGAACTTCGGATCCAGCAAACCGGCAAGTCGACCATCCGTCGCCTTACGCCCATTTTGAATGCCGATCAGTGGCCGCTTCGCCCGGCGCCCGTTCTCCAGATCCCGACTCCCCCACGCGGCCAGCAACACCTCGCGACCCTTCAGCATCTCCAGACGAAAAGGCATCTGCACGTCCCGCATCGCCTTCACCTGCGCATGCGTCAGCCCACGATCCGTCGACCCCGGATGGCCGGAGACAAACACCAGCTCATTTTCCTCCGCCCCATCCGCACTCCACTTCAGAAAATCCTCAACCCTCGCTGGTTCTCCATCCTCGTAGGCGCGGAAAAAGCAGAAATCCAAGCAGTAGCGGGGAAACTCGAAGTTATCCGCATCCCCACCATAAGCCCCCACCTGATTCTCCGGCGCGAAGACCAAACGCACATCCGTGTATCGCCGGTATTCGTAAAGATGATAAGCCCCACCCTGATAGAGCGTCACCACATCACGACGCAGCCGCGCACTCCCTGTCGCGGCCACAGCCTCCAGCTTCGCAATCACCGCCCGGCGCTTCATCAACGCCGCTTCCGCGCCCAAATCCTCCGTCACCGCCGCCTGAACTTCTGCCGTCACATCGCGGATCGAAGTGAGCACATTCAACTCAAGGTCCCCGCAGCGCAGCTCATCCCCTTTCGTCTTCGCAAGAAACCCATCCCGAATCAGATCCCGCTCCGCCGTGCTCAGCGATGCGATGATGCCCGCACCCACATGGTGGTTTGTTAGAAGCAGCCCCTCACTCGAAACAAACGACCCCGATCCACCCGTGCTGAATCTCACCGACGACTCCCTCAAATGATCCAGCCACTGCTCCTCAAGCTTGAACCCATACCTCTCCTCCACCACTTGCGACGGCGGCCGGTTAAACAACCACATCCCCTCATCAGCCCAACAAGCCATCCCAAAAAGAGCCACCATTCCACCAATCGTCCAGCGCGTCATCGGCGGAAACCTAGCGATTCAAGCCAGCGAGACAAATATTGTTTTATTGGTCTCTGCACCTCAAAACGGGAGTAGAGGCAGCCTGCCCTCCGTAGCTTCACTCGAAGGATCAGTTCCCGCCCTGTCGAACGACCAAAAGAGCCCGCCTCAGAATGACCGACCAAAACAACCCCTCCCAGCCGGTCCCCCGCACGCTAGACCCTATTCGAAAAGCCGCTGACCGACCGAAAACACGTCGCAGCCTGCGTATGAATCATTCATTGAAAATAAAATAAATACCTTGAAAAGGTGTGACGCAACATGTTGTAATTCAATAACTTAATTTCACTCAGCA
>CAZVMS010000099.1:0-7190 GCA_964628795.1 uncultured Haloferula sp.
TCAGGGTGCTGGGCCATTTTTCCCAGTGAAAGGCGCTGCGCACCTCCCGCAAGCCCTCGGCACCCTCTGCAGACCGCCCGCTTCAACTAAAAATTCGAAAATCACCCTGCCCGAATGGCTTTTCGAATAGGGTCTTGCTAGAAAACGACAGGCGGCTTGGCGGATGGATTCGATTCCATCCGGGGGGTAGGTTTTTTTGGCGTCGCTGGCCCAGACGGTGCCGGGCCAGGCGGGGTCGGCTTCGGAGCGGCCGACGATGTGGATGTGCATTTGCCGGACGATGTTGCCGATGCAGGCCACATTGAGTTTTTCCGGCGTGAAATGTTTGGAAACAAAGATCGAAACCGCGCGCACGAGGGAGGTGACTTCCTCGTAGCGGGCGGCTTCGAGTTGATGGAGATCTTCAATCCCTTCCTCGACTTCGGGAACGATCAGGAACCATGGGAAGCAGGCGTTGTCCTTGAGCAACACGTGGCATCCGTTGAGGATCGCGATGGGATGGGTTCCTGCAGCGAGGCGGGGATGAAGTTCGAAGGGCATGTTAGGCGAGCGTCGCTTTGTGGAACTCGTCCCAGTCGTCGAGGTTGTTCAGGTTGATGGCGTCGCGCGGTTCGCCATCAGGGAGGCCGGCAGTGCTGAGAATGCTCTGGCGGGTTTCATCGGCGTGGATGTAGCCGACGATGGCGGCGTTGAGTTCCTTAATGGCGGCTTCGTTGACCTTGCTGCCATTCTCGGAGACCCACTTTTCGCATTGAATGTAAGTCGGCTTGGTGGCGATGAAGGCGATGAAGGCGTCGCGATCGAGACCGAGGCCATCGAGGACCATCTGGTCGTAGCCCTGGCCGCAGCCGGGGTAGCCGTCGGCAAGCTTGCCTGCGGCTTCGAGCGAGGCTTTGAGCCAAAGGCGGGGAAGGTGAAGAACGCCGAGGGGACCGGCAATGCCGGAGCTGATGAGTGGTACGATTTTGGACATAACGAGGGATCTTCTAAGGTTGATTGGGGGGATTGCAAACGAGTTCGCGGGTCATTTTGGCGGGGTGTCGTCGACGGGGAGGTGATCGACGCAGTATTCGGTGCCATCGGGCATGACGCGGAACTGGAGGTCATCGTCGTCGTGCTCGGTGCGGTGGCAGGTGGCGCAGGTGTGGAAGGCGTCGGCCCCGGAGCGCTTGGCGAGGGTGAACTGCTGTCGGCGCTTGGCCGCTTTTGCGAGCGTGGCCTTTCCTCGGAGTTCGGCAGGCAGGACCCAGAGCGAGTAGGGGATCAGGGTGGGGACGACGACGCAGAGCAGGACGGGTGCGACGATGGCGGAGGCGATCATCATGCCGAGAGCGAGCCAGCCGAGGTAGCGGACTTTGACGGGGAGGATGAAGAAGAGCCGGAATTCGTAGTCCGGGAAGTAGGTCGCGAAGGCGAGGAACATCGCGGTGTAGATGTAGCGGCCGGCGGAAAGGGGGCCGGGATCGAAGACGAACATGCCGATGACCAGGCCGAGCCATGCGACGAGGATGTAGAGGGTGGTGCGGGTGGGGCCCCAAACACTTTCGAGAGAGTCATTGATCAGGAAGGCGATCATGACGGCGAAGAAGAGGAAGAGGGCTCCAATCGGCGTGAATCCGGCGGTGCCGGCGGGGGTGAAGGCGAAGGTGAGGATGCGCCAGACTTCACCGGACATGATTTTGTCGCGATCGAAGGAGATGCGTTCGACAACGGTGGGGTCGGCCCACTGCCAGGCGAAGATGATGACACCGAGGAAAGTGAGGTATTTGAAAAGTCCGGGAATGGCGACTCCGTGGAGGCGGGATTCGAGGGTGTTCAGCCAGTGCATGGCCATAGCAATGGCGAGGATCGGGCTGGGGCCAAGCAATATCGATCACGGGATTAATCCGGTGGGCATGGGGGAGATCGGGGATTAGAAGGGGGCGTGCCTGCTTCGCTACGTTTTGAAGAACTTGATTACCGGAAGACGCCGCTTGGGGAGCTGATCCTCCGGCGGCGGATCATTCCATCGCTCGACAATCTGGAGGTCTATGAGGTGATTCTTGGAGATGCCTATTTGATGTCGAGTTTGTTCACGGAGGTGGAGCAGGCGTTGTCGCGTCTGGGGCTGGCGGCGGTGAAGAAGGGCTTTGAGGAAAAGCTCGATGTGGTGGTGGGGGGATTGGGGCTTGGTTATACGGCACGGGCGGCTTTGGAAGAGGAGCAAGTGGGCTCGCTGTTAGTGGTGGATTATTTGGAGCCCGTGATCGAGTGGCACGAAAAGGGGATGGTGCCTTTGGGGCCGGGACTGAACGCCGATGCCCGCTGCCACTATGTGCATGGCGACTTTTTCGAGCTTTCGCTGAGTGGCGAGAAAAGTTTCGATCCGGAGGATGCGGAGAGGAAGTTCCATGCGGTGCTGCTGGATATCGATCACTCGCCGGCGAACTTGCTGCACGAGCGGCATGGGGAATTTTATGCGGCTGAGGGTTTGCGGAAACTCGCGGCGAAGATCCATCCGGGCGGGGTGTTTGCCTTGTGGTCGGATGATCCTCCGGAAGAATCGTTCATGAAGGCGCTGAGGGAGGTGTTCGCTTCGTGTGAGTCGCACGTGGTGTCGTTTGAGAATCCGCACTTGGAGCGGATGTCGGAGAGCACGGTGTACGTCGCCACGAAATGCTGGAAAAGCAGCATCTAAGGCTTGACGGCGTCGACCGGATGTGATGGAGTAGCGGCATGAAGCCAGATATTTGTGCATGGATGCGGCCCTTGGGATACGCGGGAGTGGTGGCGATGGGTCTGATGACGACGTCGTGCTTTTATGTCTGGCAGGAGCCGATCCGTTACGGGGCGGGTGGTCCCGGGCAGCAATACGCAGCTCCGGCACCGGGGACGCTTGATGAGTTGCAGGCGCAGCGGGGGCGTCAGCAAGCTGGGGAAGTGAAGCCGGAACCTCGGAATACCTTGCCACCAGCGCGTGATCCGGATCCTGAGCTGACACCGGTGCCGACACCGCCGCGCCAGGAGGCGTCGAGTGTGCCGGTGGCGAGAAAGGTGCCGGGTCGAGATGGTTTTGTTTTCAGCCCCTACAACAACAAGATGATCGACGTGAAGGGCTTCCCGAAAGGCACGAAGGTGCTGGATCCTCACTACGATCCCTCGGAGAAGAAGTATTTCCGGGTTCCTTGATCCGCAAAAACGATCCTTTTGAAGAAAAGAACCCCGCCCGATGATCCGGGCGGGGTTCTTTGTTGATGAACGAAGGATTTACCAGAAAACGATGTAGAGGATGACCGTGAGAACGATCACGCCAGCACCTGCGAACTTGGCGAATGGTGAGGAGTCGAGGTTCATGGCCTTGTTCTCTGGAAGCACGATCGGAGTAGGAAGTGGCTTAACCAAGGTCATGATGCCGCAGTAGATCATGACGAGGATGAAGCAGATACCCATGCGATCGAGGAACGAGATCGAATCTGCAAACCACAACCCTTGACCGATGATGATACCAGCACCCCACTTCTTGATGAAGCCATAGAGGATGGCGTTGAGGAGAATTCCCGACCATCCGAGGAATCGAGGAGCTTTTGGAACAAGAACGCCGAAGATGAAGACCGCGAGCACACCTGGCGAGATGAAGCCTTGGAATTCCTGAATGAAGGCGAAGATCCCTCCAAATTTGGGATTGGCGAGGGACGGTGCGATTGCGGCGGCAATGATCACGAACAAGACCACGAATACCTTGCCGACTCCTACGAGTTGCTTCTCGGAGGCGTTTGGTTTGGCTTTGTGATAAAGGTCCATGGTCGCGATGGTGGACGCCGAGTTCAGCATCGAGGCGAGCGAGGAAATGACCGCGCCGAAGATGGCGGCGAGAACGAACCACGAGAGCCATGGGTGGGGCTTGACGAGGTTCTTCAGCAGCAGTGGGAACGAGGCATCGAGGTCGTGGCCTCCGGTGTTGTTGGCCATTTCGGTGGCGAACATGTTGAAGGCAAGAATGCCGGGAATGACGACGACGAATGGGACGATCAGCTTGAGGAATGCGGCGAAGATAATGCCCTTCTGGCCTTCGGCCAAAGACTTGGAACCCAAGGTGCGCTGGATGATATACTGGTTGAGGCCCCAGTAGAAGAAGTTGGGAATCCAGAGGCCGAGGACGAGGGCTGTCCAAGGAATGTCTGGATCGGAAAGCGGGCGCTTCATGTGGAGTTTGCCGCCTTCCTCTGCGGTGCCGGCATTGAGCATCTGGAAACGTTCCCACGCCCCGGCTTCTCCGAGCTTGGCGACATCGATATCCTTCAAAGTGGCTGTTTTGGCGAGGTCCGTGGCTTCCATCGAACCGAGATGCTTGAAGGCAAGGTAGGCGACGATGGCTCCACCGAGGATCAACGATGCACCCCAAACGAGGTCAGTCCATGCACAGGCTTTCAGTCCGCCAACGAACACGTAAGCTGCTGCGATGAGAGCGATGAGCCAACAAGCGGCGGTGAGGTTTCCAAGGAGTGGAACATCGGGGTAGTAAACGGAGATGACCTTGGCACCGGAGAAGATCACGGATGCGGTGGGGACACCCACCAGAATGACGAGCGTCGCGATGGCCATCACCATGCGGGAGAGCAGGCCGTAGCGATATTCGAGAAATTCCGGAGCGGTGTAGATCCCGGCTTTGAGAAACTTTGGAAGAAAGACGAAGGCGACGATGACCAGCGTGACGGCGGCCATCCATTCATAGGAGGCGATGGCCATGCCGAGGTTGCCTGCGGCTTGGCCGGACATGCCGACGAACTGTTCGGTTGAGATGTTGGCGGCGATGAGGGAGAAACCGACGAGCCACCAGGTCAGTCCGCGACCAGCGAGGAAATAACCGGAAGCTCCGCCGCCTTCTGTCTCGCCGCTGGTTTTATTACCTTGATAGATTCCGAGGCCGATGACGCCGACGACGAAAATGGTGAACAGGATGATTTCCATGGATTTTGTTTACTTGGGTTCGTTTGAGCCAGTGGTGCCGGGTGGGAGGGATTGAAAGGAGCGCCTTGCGATGCGGCAAGGATGGAGTGTGGCGTTACAAATTTAAGGTTTGCTGATGATGAGTCCGGAATCTTCCTCATGGCTGGCAGGAATGGGTGGCAATGAACGCCGTGCCGGGGAGTGCCGTTCCCGCTATTCTGCGGAAAAGCGGTGAATCATGAGGTGGTGATAGGTTTCTCCCGGACGGAGCACGGAGTTGGGGAAGTTTGGGTGGTTGGGGGCGTCCGGGAAGTTTTCGGTTTCGAGGCAGCATCCACTGCGTTTGCCGTAGGCGGCCCCCCCCTTTCCGGGTAGGTTGTCGCCTTGGAAGTGACTCTCATCGACCCAGTTGGCGGCGTAAAATTGGACAGCGGGTTGGTTGGTGAAGACTTCGAGGACGCGACCGGTTTTCGGGTCCTTGAGGCGGCCGGCGAGGGCGACTCCGTCCGTGCGCGGGCCGGAGAGAACCCAGCAGTGGTCGTATCCGGTGCCGAATTTCAGGTCTTTAAAGTCGTCTTCGATCCGATCCCCGATGACGTGGGGTGTGGTGAAATCCATCGGGGTGCCGGCGACGGCTGCCAGCTCGCCGGTCGGGATCATGCCGGAGTTCGTGGGGAGGTATTGGTCCGCATGGAGGGTCACTTCGTGATCGGTGATCGCTGTGGAATGGTCGCCGGAGAGGTTCCAGTAGGCGTGGTTGAGGATATTCACTACCGTAGGGCTGTCGGTGGTGGCGGTGCATTCCCAGATCAGCTGGGCATCCTCGGTGAGCGTGTAGGTGACGCAGACGCTAAGATTTCCCGGGAAGCCTTCTTCGCCGTCTTTCGAGAGGTAGCTGAAAGTGACGGAGCGACCGTCGGGGGCGGGTTCAGCGGTCCAGATAATGTGGCTGAAGCCGGTGGTCCCGCCGTGAAGATGGCAGGGGATGCCGTTTGGGTCGTTGTTCTTGGCGAGGATGTATTCCTTGCCATCGAGGGTGAAACGGCCATCGGCGATGCGGTTTCCGAAACGTCCGACCGAAGCGCCGAAGTAGGGATTGCCGGGGCCTGCATAGCCTTCGACGGAGTCGTATCCGAGGCTGAGGTCGACGAGGTTCCCTTCCATGTCCGGGATTTCGCAGGAAACGAGGGTGGCACCGAAGTCGGTCACGCGGATGCGCATGCCGCTGGGATGTTCGAGGGTGTAGATGCTGGCGCGGCGGCCATCGGAGAGAGTGCCGAAGTCATCGGAATGAATCTTTTGGGGGGCTGAGGAATTGCTGTCGTGCATCCGGATGCCCGGGCTTAGCATGAGGAGGGGGGATTGAGGCGAGACATTTTCGAGGGCTCGAATGGGGCGCAGGTCTCGATACGATTGCGGCGGCTGGCGATGTCGTAGCTCAGGAATCACCCGACACCACGCCCCGTGCGTCACGAGGTAGTCATTCGATCAACCTCATTCCCCCCGCCGAAAGCCGCCCGGTGGAAAAGCCGTTGAAAGCCTTGGTGCCTTTGTGAGGTCAGGCTTCTTTCTTGTTGAAGCTCAGTTTATTACCGAGCTTTTTGGGGCGGTAGATTGGCTTTTTATCAACTGTTTGCCTGGCAACTTTTTTTTGGCTGGCAACTTTTTTTTGGCAACTTTTTGTGATCAACTGTTTGCTTGGCAACTTTTTGGTGTGGCAACTTTTTCTTGCCCGCCAGTCCGGACCTGCTCGCCATCATCAAAAACAGGAGGGCCGCGAATGAATCCGCCTTGCTGGCACATCCTGAGGGCCAAAGGCCCGGCCCCATACCAGCCCAGGGCAACGCCCTGGGTCACCCATCACAAAAATCATCGAAGCCCTGAAGGGGCGTTCCAACCCGACCGCCACCGTGCGATGGATCGCCCCTTCAGGGCTAATCTTGGTGTGGTGACCAAACCCAGGGCGATGCCCTGGGCTGGTATGGGCCGCACCGTTGGTGCTGAAACCGCCCGCGAAAAGACGCCCGCGAAAAGCCGCCCGCGAAAAGCCGCCCGCGAAAAGATGCCCGCGCGAAAAGATGCCCGCGCGAAAAGATGCCCGCGCGAAAAGACGCCCGCGAGAAAAGATGCCCGCGCGAAAAGACGCCCGCGCGAAAAGATGCCCGCGCGAAAAGATGCCCGCGCGAAAAGACGCCCGCGCGAAAAGATGCCCGCGCGAAAAGACGCCCGCGCGAAAAGATGCCCGCGCGAAACGATGCCCGCGC
>CAZVMS010000100.1:0-15818 GCA_964628795.1 uncultured Haloferula sp.
CTGAGTGAAATTAAGTTATTGAATTACAACATGTTGCGTCACACCTTTTCAAGGTATTTATTTTATTTTCAATGAATGATTCATACGCAGGCTGCGACGTGTTTTCGGTCGGTCAGCGGCTTTTCGAATAGGGTCTAGCAACGGGGAGGGTGTAACCAAGTGTAACCACTTTTCGGTGCGAAAACGTGCTTTTTCGTGCGCTGCCGTGCAATCAATGGTTTCTCGCTTTACCGTGGTAACCCTTTGTTCGTAAAGGATTTCCCTATGTTTTGGCTGGTGGACCCGGCAGGAATCGAACCTGCATCTGCGGCTTCGGAGGCCACCATTCTATCCGTTGAAATACGGGTCCTGAATGCCATGGCCCGGGCTTGCCGGGCGGGCCGGAGTGTTAAGGGGAGTCGGCGGGATTGGCAAGGAGAACTGTGGGCTCCCACGCACTAACGAAATCGGCGGACCAAGAGGCCCGCCGATTGGTTCACAAACTGAAGGTGCGTGTTAGCGGAAGAAGCCTTGGAGGGCTTCGGTGACGCCGTCGTTGATGTTGGCCTGGCGTGCGGATTCACTGCTGTTCTTGAAGATCTCACGGGTGGCGTGGCCACGGTAAACGAGCTCGTTTGTTCTGGCATCGATGACATCGACGACGATGGTGCCGGACTCAAAGGCGTCGGGACGGGTGCTTTTCACCACGCCGAGGGTTTGAGCCTTGTCGACGATGGCGTCGGAATCGCGACCGTAACCGAAGTAGTCGTCGAGGGCGAGGGTTGAGAAGTTGTTTTGAACGAGAACGAGGTAGCCGACGATGAGGTCGGCAGAGCCATCGGTGACGGTGAGGTTATTGGCGCGGAAGTTGGCGGCGAGTGACTTCTGGATCATCCGGTTGGCGCTGGCCTGGTTCGGGATGTCCTTGTCGTAGGTGGGCTGTTTATCGGGTCTGACAAGGCGTGCAGAGGTGTAGCCTTTGCTGGTGCCCTTGGGCATGTCTATCGAGGAACAGGAAATGGCGGCTAGGGCGAGGGCGAATAATGCGATTCTAGCGATCATGGATGTTTCTTGTTAGGAATTATGGAGTTCGGCATTGGCTCGATCGAGGGCGGCTTGGATGAAGCCGGCGAAAAGCGGGTGGGGTTTGTTCGGTTTTGAACGGAATTCGGGGTGGAACTGGGCGGCGAGGTAGAAGGGATGCTTGGGCACTTCGATGATTTCCACGAGTCCTTCTTTGGCGGAGACTGAGGAGATGACGAGTCCGCCTTCGAGGAGTTGGTCCTGGTAGTCGGAGTTGAACTCGTAGCGGTGGCGGTGACGTTCGTGAATGCGGTCGGTGCCTTCGTAGAGATCGGAGGCGCGGGTGCCGGCGAGAATGATGCTTTCGCAGGAGCCGAGACGCATGGTGGCTCCCATGTCTTCGATGCCCTTCTGTTCCTCTTGAAGGCAGATGACGGGATGCTTGGCGTCTTTGACGAACTCGGTGGAGTTGGCTCCTTCGAGGCCGCAGACATTGCGGGCGTATTCGATGGTGGCGATCTGCATGCCGAGGCAGATGCCGAAGTAGGGGATGCCGGATTCGCGGGCGAACTGGGCGGCGAGGATTTTACCCTCGATGCCGCGATCGCCGAATCCGCCGGGGACGAGGATGCCGTTGACGTCGCCAATGGCCGAGGCGGCACCGTGGTCTTCGATGGCTTCGGCTTCGACTCGGGTGATGTTCACTTTGGTGTCGTGATGGGCACCGGCGTGGATGAGAGATTCGTAAATCGATTTGTAGGCGTCTTGAAGTTCGATGTATTTCCCGACGACGGCGATGGTGATGCTATGCTTCGGGTGGATGACTTTTTGAACGAAGCGCTCCCAGGCTTCGAGGGCCGGTGAGGGGGTGTGGCCGAGACCGATTTTGTCGACGACGAGGCGGTCGATTTTATCGCGGCGCAGGTCGAGTGGGCATTCGTAAATGGTGTGGGCGACATCGCGGAAGGCGACGACGTACTTTTTCTCGACGTTGCAGAACATCGCGATTTTGCGGCGGTTGTCTTCGTCGAGGTCGGACTCGGTGCGGCAGATGATGATGTCCGGCTGGATGCCAAGTTCGCGGAGTTTGGCGACGGACTGCTGGGTGGGTTTGGTTTTAGCCTCACCAGCGGCTTTGATGTAGGGGAGCAGGGTGACGTGAATGAAGCAGACGTTTTCCTTGCCGACTTCGAGCGCGTATTGGCGGAGGGCTTCGATGAAGAGCAGGCCTTCCATGTCGCCGACGGTGCCGCCGATTTCGGTGATCAGGACATCGACGTCGGGATTGTCTTCGGTGACTTTCTGGAGGCGGCTTTTGATTTCATCGGTGACGTGCGGGATGAACTGCACGGTCTTGCCGAGGTATTCGCCTTTGCGTTCCTTTTTGATGACGGAATCGAACACCTGCCCGGAGGTGAGGTTGTTCATTTGTGAAAGCACGCCGGAGGTGAAGCGCTCGTAGTGGCCGAGGTCGAGGTCGGTCTCGGCACCGTCGTCAAGGACGTAGACTTCGCCGTGCTGGTAAGGCGACATGGTGCCGGGGTCGACATTGAGGTAGGGGTCGAACTTTTGCATCAGCACCTTGAGGCCGCGGCTTTCGAGAAGGGTGCCGATGGAGGCTGCGGCAAGTCCTTTGCCGAGGGATGAGACGACGCCGCCGGTGACGAAAATGTATTTCATGAAGGTGTGTGAGCAGGGACTAGATAGATGAGAGGAGTCGTTCGACGGCGCGGGCTTGCTCGGGAGTGTCGACTCCGGGTGAGGTGTCGGAGGTGGTCAGGACTTTGATGGAGGCACCGTTTTCGAGGGCGCGGAGTTGTTCGAGGGACTCGGCAAGCTCTAAGGGTGATGGAGGCCAATTGACGAAGCTTTCGAGGAAACTGCGGCGATAGGCGTAGATGCCCTTGTGCCGGAGGATGGAGAGGCCATCGACGGGATTGCGGAAAAAGGGAAGGGGCGATCGGGAGAAATAAAGCGCGCGGCCGTCGAGGGCGGTGACGACTTTGACGACATTCGGGTCGTGGACGATCGGGTCGGCCGGATCGATTGGGTTGGCGGCGGTTGCCATGTCCAGTTCCGGCTCGTTGGCGATGGTGGCGGCGAGTTCGTCGATGAGCTCGGGGTCGATGAGGGGCTCGTCGCCCTGAATGTTGACGACGTGGGTCGTGTTGGGAAGCGAGCGGATGGCTTCGGCGATGCGGTCGGTGCCAGTCGGGTGCTCTGGCGAGGTCATCACGGCGTGGGCACCGAAGGCTTCGGCGGCGGCGAGGATGCGTTCGTCGTCGGTGGCGATGAGGAGGTCATCGAGCCGACAGCACTGCGAGCAGCGTTCCCAAACGTGCTGGATGAGGGGTTTTCCTGCGATGAGATGAAGGGGCTTTCCGGGGAAGCGGGAGGACCCCCAGCGGGCTGGGAGGATGCCGGTAAGATGGATGCCGTTTGGATTGGAAATCACAAGAAATGCGCTGCACGAAGCCTAAGGGGTGGGTCTGGCGCGGGGCAAGAGCAGGGTTGTCAGAAGGTGAAGAAAGTTCCGTGCTTGGGAGCTTGGCGGAGATGGGAGAAGGGATCGCCGGAGATTACGCCAATTCTTCCTCCATGAAATCGAGCACTAGGTCGACGAGTTCGTCCATGGCGGCGGGGAGATCTTCTTCGATGGAGGACAGGTAGTCGGTTTCGGTCTCACTGTAGTCGTTGCGGTCCTCGCTCTTCGCTTGGCACCATCGGCTGGCATTGAGCGGGTCGACAAGGGAGGTTGCGCCGACGAGGTCGAAGGACTTGATGATGCGTTGGTGATCGACTCCGCTGTGCCAGAACTCATGCAAGCCGTCCTCACTTTCGATCAGCGGAACGGTTTCATACACATCCATGAGAGCACGTTCCTCACGGCTGAGAGCACGTTCGGCAGATTCGCTTTCAAGACGATCGACGAGGATCTCGACCTCGTCTGGCCATTCGATTGGTTCTAGGGAAAACATCTCTGCCGGGGTCTAGGGTAGAGCGGCAGGCCTTGCCAAGCGAATCCACGGGAAATCCGAGAGGTAGGAAACGAAAGACTCGAACCCAAGAAAAACAGCCACCTGAGATCATTCGGGGAATTGCGACCGTCGGGGCTCCCGTGTTTTGTCGTGCCTTGATGGCAGCAAACTCAATCCCCCAGCAGGGAAGTGCGAGTTCAACTAGCCCCCAAGCAACTCAGATCGCAGCAAATCGAGGCATTTCGACAGCGAAAGCATCAATCATCCCGAACAGTTCTGGGCCGTATGAGATTTTTCTGAACGAAATTTTTCTTGATCTTCTGAAAGCATTTTGCAGCTTGACGGTCGCACCCGCGCCCGAGGGCATGTTGCGTGTGAGAAAATCCCAATCACAAAGATCTTAGAATCCAACCCTATGAAAAAATCCTTGAGCCTCATTGTGGGCATCCAAGCGCTTGTTTCTTCGCCCGCGTCCGCCGTTCTCGTGCTTGTCGCCGGCTGGGATGCTTTCGATGTTGTAGCCAACCCGACAGCGACCCATTTGGCCTCCGACACGGCGGCAACCCTCACGTCCACCGCTACAGGTGGTGGCTGGGATGATTGGAGCAATACCGGCGGCGACGGTTCGAGTGTTGATGGCACCTTCGGAAGTTTGAGCCCCACGGTTGCGGCGGCTTCGACTGTCGGAACTTCTGGTGCCAACCAAGGCCGGAACCTGAGTCTGAACCGTAGTCGCAAGCCCGGAACTCTAACGATCACTTTGACCAATACATCGGGGTTGGACCGAACGATGGACGGTTTCTATTTTGATTCGGTCGGTCGGTTTGCGGATTCTGCCAAAGAATGGGCGCTGACCTTCGGTGGTGCGATTTCCGGAACCGCTGCCAGCGGAACACTCGCCCAAACCAACTTGGATACGGCGAGCGCGGCTCAACGCGACAAGTTCGTTGATTTGTCCAGCTTGTCGGACAATGTATGGGAAGCAGGCCAAGACGCCATCTTCACCCTTACCTTTGGCCCGGGTCCCGCCACCAGCTCAACCGGAGGTGGCGTGGAAACCTTGGTCGACAATATCGGCATCACAGCCAACGTCGTTCCCGAGCCATCCAGCTTCTCTTTGGTCGGTCTTGGGGTTTTAGGTCTTCTGCTACGCCGTAGAAAATAAGATCCTCAGGAAACCTTCTTGATCATCCCGGCAACCGCTGATCGGTTGCCGGGATTTTTTTTTCGTAGTTCGCAGTCGCCGGAGCTTTTTTAGTCTCACCCCGTCGGGTTTAGGGTCCTTTCCTCTTGCTTTTGAAAGGATTGACGAGGTTTCCCGAGCTTCTTTGAGCCCAAGTTTCATCAGAGCCTTGGCCTTACGTCGTCGCGCTTGCGATTCGTTTACCCTGCATATTGCTCGACTGCCATTGGCAGGGTGGCCCAGCGCCAACCGCTCTGCCAGCCCATCATGGGATGCTCCCTTGCGCGCATGAGCGCGTTTGGTGAGCCGGGCGCCTCATGTCGTTCTGATCGCTGAATCCTGCCCCCTGTTTGCCGAGGCCGTGCGCTTCGAGTCTGCTGCGCCAGCAGCAATCGTACTCCAAATTCCGATTCTGCCCGCCTCAGACCCTTTTCGCGGTTGTAAGAACCGTCCGGCTCTGCTTTGTCCGGGGCCGCATGTCCGAACGCAAGACCCTCGATGAACGCCAGCAGATGACTGACCTGGAGCGGCTCCGCCATTCCACCGCCCACGTCATGGCCACCGCGATCCTGCGGATCTGGCCGGATGCGCAGTTTGCTTACGGCCCTCCGGTGGAGAATGGTTACTACTACGATTTCGACATGAAGCACCGAATCACGCCGGATGATTTCGAAAAAATCGAGGCGGAGATGCGCAAGGTGGCGAAGGAGAACCAACGCTTCGAGCGGGTGGTGATTTCACGCGAGGAGGCGAAGGCGATGGCGGAAAGCGGTCGTCTCGGCGGTCTGTCCGAGCGTCCGGGAAATCCGAGCCGCTTCAAGCTCGATCTGATCGACAAGATTCCCGAAGGCGAAGAGATTTCCTGTTTCCAAAATGGTGAGTTCATCGACCTTTGCGCGGGTCCTCACGTGGGATCGACGGCGAAAACGAAGCACTGCAAGCTGATGAGTGTCTCGTCGTCCTTCTACATGGGCGATGAGAAAAAGGGCCAGCTTCAGCGCGTTTATGGCACGGCTTTCCCGACGAAGGAGGATCTGATGACTCACCTTGAGCGGCTTGAGGAGGCGAAGAAGCGCGATCACCGCAAGCTGGGCCGCGAGTTGCAGCTTTTCCACATCGATGAAGCAGTGGGGCAGGGTTTGATTTTGTGGAAGCCGAAGGGCGCTTTGGTGCGTCGCGCGCTGCAGGATTTCATTACCTCGGAACTCGACAAGCAGGGCTACTCGCAGGTTTTCACGCCGCACATCGGCAAGCTCGATCTGTATCGGACGAGTGGGCACTTTCCTTACTATCAGGAAAGCCAGTATGCGCCGATCCCTGAGCGCGATACGCTGGAGAAGTTGGCGGATGAGAACGCGACGTGTGACCAGTTGATCAACGGATTGGAGAGCGGTGCCTATGAGGGCTACATGCTCAAGCCGATGAACTGTCCGCACCACATCAAGATTTATGCGAGCGATCACCATTCGTATCGGGATTTGCCGGTGCGTTTGGCCGAGTTCGGCACGGTGTATCGCTGGGAGCAGAGCGGTGAGCTTGGCGGGATGACTCGTGTGCGCGGATTTACCCAGGATGACGCCCATCTTTTCTGCACGCCGGATCAGGTCGCGGCGGAGGTCCAGGGCTGTCTTGAGTTGGTGAAGATCGTGCTGAAAACGCTCGGCATGAATGATTACAAGGTGCGCCTTTCACTGCGTGATCCGGACAGCGACAAGTATGTCGGCTCGCCGGAGAACTGGGACAAAGCCGAGGCGGCGCTGCGCGAAGCGGTGCAGGTGCTCGGTGTCGATTACACCGAGGAACTCGGCGAAGCGGCCTTCTACGGCCCGAAAATCGACTTTGTGGTGAAGGATGTGATCGGCCGCGAATGGCAGCTCGGGACGGTGCAGGTCGACTACAATTTGCCGGAGCGCTTCGAGCTGGAATACATCGGTCCAGACAACAAGGCGCACCGTCCGGTGATGATTCACCGCGCGCCCTTTGGCTCGCTGGAGCGCTTTACGGGGCTGCTGATTGAGCACTTCGAGGGCAAGTTCCCGACTTGGCTGGCCCCGGAGCAGGTGCGGGTGCTGCCGATTTCGGACAAATTCATGGAAGCTGCGGAGGAAGCCACCGCGAAGCTGGCCAATGCTGGCGTGAGGGTCTCGCTGGACCGGAGTTCTGATAAAGTGGGTGCCAAGATTCGTCTTGCTCGCTTGGACCGAGTGCCCTATATGCTTGTCCTAGGCGCACGCGAAGTGGAAGAAGGCACAGTCTCCATCCGCCACCGCGACCGCGACGACCTTGGCTCCCAGCCCATTGATGATTTTATTGAAACGATACGTGAGGAAATGGCAAACCGGTCCCTTTAAGATGACCGGCCCTCTCGCTGCTGTGTCCGTATGATTGAGAATCCGGACCATCGTTTTCTGACCCCCTTCGCGGAGAAGCTTGTGGAACTTCCACCGGCCTCCGTGTCGCACTGAACCATACGCCACCTACTGCTATCGCTAAGAAAAAGAAACGCTTCAATCGCGCTCCGCGTGACACGACCCGCATCAATGAACGGATCCGCGCTCCGCGTGTCCGCGTCGTTCTTCCGGACGGTCGCCAGCTCGGCATCATGACTCCAATGGAGGCCCTGGCCAAAGCCAAACTCGTCGGGCTCGACCTCGTGGAAATCGCAGAAAAGGCAGACCCACCGGTTTGCCGAATCATTGACTACGGCAAATACAAGTACGAGCAGGCCAAGCTTCAGAAGCAGCAAAAGACTTCGAAGAATGCGACCCGGATGAAGGAAATCAAATTCCGCGTCCGCACCGAGCAGCACGATTACAACATCAAGCTCGGACGCATCGAAAGCTTCCTCGACGAAGGCCACAAGGTGCGTGTCGTGCTCCAGTATCGTGGTCGTGAAAACGCCCACAAGGAACTCGGTTTCGCCAAACTCAGCCGGATCATCGGTGACCTCAAGACGATGGCCAATGTGGACCAGGAGCCGCGCCTGAGTGGCCGTGCGGTTGGCATGTTGCTCTCGCCACTTCCGAAGGTCCAGCGCCAGCGGAAATTCCAGCTCTATCATGGTGAACTCATCGATGAAGATGAATTCGACGGTGACGAGGACGAAGAGGATGATGATCTCGACTTTGACTCGGATGATATGACGGATGCCGATGAGGTGGAAGTTGAGGACGAGGAAGAAGAGGCTGATCGTGCCGAGGCGTGATGGAAGGCATCCGTTTGTGGCTCTTCGATATTGACGGCACGCTCGTCGATACCGGAGGAGCCGGCATGCGGGCGCTCAAAGAAGCGGCCATTGAGTGCTTTGGCGGGGAAGGCCCTGAATTGGACCTCGCTGGCAGCACCGACTCAGGCATCGTCCTGAATATGTGTGAGCACTTCGGAGTGCCGCATGGCGAAGAAGGCGTGGAGCACTTTTATGCGTTCTATCTCGAACGGCTCGAGTGGAACCTGGCGCATGGAGGATTCGGTGGGCGGGTGCTTCCGGGAGTCGTTGAGTTGCTGGATCGACTGGCGACCGATGACACTGCGGCCGTTGGTCTTCTAACAGGCAATATTGCCGATGGTGCGGCGGTCAAGATGCAGCACTACGGTTTGGATCACCACTTTGAGTTCGGTGCCTACGGGTGCGATTTTGCCGATCGGAATTTGCTGGGCCCGGTCGCTCTTGAACGGGCTGCCAACCACCTTGGTCGCGAGTTTTCGCCTCAAGAGACCTTGGTGATTGGGGATACTCCGAAGGACATCTCCTGCGCGCATGCGATGGGTGCCAAATGCCTGGCGGTGGCGACGGGAAGGTTCAGTGCCGATGAGTTGAAGGCCGCGGGTGCCGACTTCGTGCTGCCTGGGCTCAATGAGTTGGAGCATTGATGTTTTTTGGACCCAGATCGATAGAATGGTTTGGATCTTGGAGCCGACATCCTCAATTTTAGGCTAGCACCGGAACTCAATGATGAGGTTGGACACCGATATCATCGGATTTCGTGGCTTTCATCCTTTTTATCAAATCCATCATGGTCCGATTCCTTCCGTTGCTTGAACGCCTTGGGCAGTGAGGGTTTCACCGAAAGAACAATCCGGCGCAATGGGTAATGCTTGGTCAGCTATCTTGATCGAAAATGAAGAGAACCTACCTGCCTCGCATCGCCCTGAGTGTTCTGATCATCTGCGCTTCTGCCGTGGCCCAGGCGGGCGATCGCCCGAATATTTTGTGGATCTTTTCTGAGGATCTTTCGCCCTACATCGGCTGCTATGGCGATCCGATCAATGAAGGTCACACTCCAGCGATCGATAAGATAGCGGCGAGTGGCGTGCTTTTCAAGCGGGCCTACGTTTCGGCTCCGGTCTGTTCAGCCTCACGCTCGGCGATCATCACGGGAAAGATGCAGACAAGCACCGGAACCCACTTGCACCGCTCGAGCCGGGCTCCGGAAGGAAAGGTCGTTGACGAAGAGGTTCAGATTCATCTTCCGGACGGTATCGAAACGATTCCTGAGCTGATGCGAAAGGCGGGATACTTCACTTTTAACAGCGGCAAGGACGACTATAACTTTCACTACAATCGTCGGGCGCTTTATTCGGTCGGTACGGCTGAAAATTACATGGTGGGGATGAACGGCTGGCAGGGAAACAAGGCGCGGCATTCGACCTCTTTTACGCAGGAGAATTGGAGGGATCGGAAAGATAAGGATCAGCCATGGTTCGGGCAGATCATGATCTGGGGTGGCAAGGCTGGGGCAAAGCATGTCCGCAAGGGTGAGCGCTTGAAACCTGATGAAGTGCCTCTTCCCCCGTATTTCCCGAACACCCCGGCGCATCGGAAATCATGGACGGAGCACTACAATGCCGTTCGCGGAGCCGATGCCCAGGTCGAGGAAATTTTGGCGATTCTCAAGGCCGACGGGGAATTGGACAACACGCTGGTCTTCTTCTTTTCCGACCACGGCAACAATCAGTCGCTGCGGCACAAGCAGTTTTGCTATGAAGGGGGCGTTCACATTCCGCTGGTGATGATGGGAAATCATCCGGCGCTGAAAGCCGGGACCGTTCGCCATGAATTGGTATCGAGTCTCGATATTTCAGCGACGACTCTGGCATTCGCGGGAGTCGAGCTTCCCGACTACCTCGATGGTCAGGATCTTTTCGGGAAGGGATACAAAGTGCGGGATCATGTGATTTCCGCGAGGGATCGCTGCGACTACACGATTGACCGCATCCGCACCGTCCGGACTGAGAAGCTTCGTTACATTCGAAATTACTATCCTGATCGGCCGCTGCTTCAGGCGCAGTATCGCGACAATCATCCGACGGTGAAGGATTTGAAACGCCTTCACGAGGAAGGCAAACTGACGGCCTCTCAGGATGAACTTTGGTTTGGTCTCCGTCCGGAGGAAGAGCTCTACGATATCGCCGCCGACCCTCATCAGATTCACAATCTCGCGGACGATGCGAAATATGCGGATGAGTTGAAAAGGCATCGCGAGATTCTGGAGGCATGGGTCAAGGAATCCGATGACAAAGGTCAGTATCCCGAGTCCGCCGTGCAGCTCAGAGGCACCTATGAACTCTGGAAGGATAATCCGATTTTCAAGGACGCTGAGGTGAATCCTGAATACGATCAGTTTCGAAACTGAGGGGCTTGGTGTCGGTGAAAGTTCCTCTCCTTGGGCGCGTAGCTTCTATCGAGTTACGATGCCAAACCTGATTCCAGCCATGAAGATCCCGTTTGCTGCGCTGGCCTGCCTGCTGATGAGCTGGGCGGCTTCGGCGACGCCGGAGGTTCAGCGTGGTCAGGTGATTTACCAGAAGCTCTGTGTCGAATGTCACGGCAAGCAGGGTGAGGGGAATGAAAAGGAATTTGTCGATCCACTCTACGGCAACAAGTCGGTCGAGGCTCTTGCCCGCCGCATCCACAAGACGATGCCGGAGGATGAAGAGGGGCTCTGCGTCGATGAGGATGCGGCGGCGGTGGCTGCCTACATTCATCAGGCATTTTATGCGCCCGAAGCCCAGGCGAGACTCAACCCGCCAGTTCGCGATTTGGTGCGCTTGACCGTGCCGCAGTTTCAAAATTCCGTCGCCGATGTGGTCGGGCGCTTTCTTGGAGGACCCTTCAACCGCTTGCCGGGTGAAGAGGGCGTTAATCTCCAAATCCGAGGCCTCCACAAAGAGAGCGAAGCGAAGAACAAGTTCGCCCAGGATGCCAAGCGTCATCAGTTCGATAAGAAGATCACAAGTTTGGTCTTCGACCTCCGAAAGCAGATCGATGAAGAACCGCTGACCTTGAAGTCCGACCTCCAGGCCAATCTCGGGGGGTCGCTTCTGGCGGAAGAAACGGGCAACTACGAATTCCTGGTCCGCACCGCGAACGGCTTCCGCCTGTGGGTCAACGAAGACGACACCAACCGCCCAGCGGGCCTCGATGGCTGGGTGACTTCCAGCAAGGAAATCCGTGAGGAAAAGATCAACGTCCAGCTCATCGGTGGTCGACTCTATCCCTTGCGGATGGACTTTGTTGTCTCGCCCAAGGATCAACACGCGACGCTTGAGGTGCGGTGGAAGAAGCCTCACGGCACCTTGGAACCCATCCCTTCCCGGAACCTCTATCTCGCCCATCACCCGACGGCGATGGTGGTGACGGCTGCCTTTCCTGCCGATGACGCCAGCTATGGCTACGAGCGCGGCAGTGGCATTTCCAAAGCATGGCTGGAAGCGGTGACCCGCGGTGCGATCGAAGCCGCCGACTTCGTTGATAGCCGGCTCGACAAGATGGCGGGAACCAAGCCCGGACAGAAGAACCGGGATCCGAAGCTTCGCGAGTTTGCCGGGCGTTTCGTTGAGACCGCCCTGCGGCGTCCGCTGGATGATCAGGAAAAACAGCTCTTCCTTGAGGCTCATTTTAGAAAGGCGGCTAGTCCTGCCGCGGCGATCCGACCGATGGTGATTCAGCTGCTCACCTCGCCGCAATTTCTCTACCCTGAGCTGCCCACCGATCAAGCGCCGGACTCGTGGCAGATCGCGACGCGCCTGGCGCTCAGCTTGTGGGATTCGGTCCCCGACGAACCCCTGTGGAAAGCCGCCAGAGAAAATCGGCTGACGTCGCGCGAGGCGCTGGAAAAACAAGCCTACCGAATGCTCGGAGATGTTAGAGCAAGGTCCAAGATGCGTGGCTTTTTCCATCACTGGCTGGAAATGGAGCGAGCCAGGAATGTCGCCAAAGACAGCGAACTTTTCCCGCAATTCGACGAAGGCCTGATGGCGGACCTCCGCACTTCGCTGGACCTTTTCCTCGATGAAATCGTCTGGGGTGAAGCCTCCGATTTTCGCCAACTCCTGCTCGCCGATTACCTGATGCTCAACCCGCGTCTGGCTAAGGTCTATGGACGGAAAGTCGAAGGCGAAGGATTCCAGCGCGTGGCCTTCGATCCGAACGAGCGCACCGGCGTGGTGACGCACCCCTACCTGCTTTCCACCCTCGCCTATCACAACAATACTTCGCCGATTCATCGCGGTGTCTTTTTGACCCGCAACATCGTCGGTCAGCAGCTCAAACCGCCGCCCGAAGCGATCGCGTTCAAGGACAGCGACTTTGATCCGCACATGACGATGCGAGAAAAAGTCACCGAGCTCACTCGCGACAAATCCTGCATGGCCTGTCATTCGACGATCAATCCGCTCGGCTTCAGCCTTGAGCGCTATGACGCCATCGGGCGCTGGCGGAGCAAAGAGGGCGACAAGGCGATCAACACGAGTAGCGAATTCACCCCGGATAGCGGGGAAAAAGTTCATCTCACGGGGGCCCGCGACATCGCCGAATATGCCGCCAGCAGCCCCTCGGCTCATCGTGCCTTCGTGCGCCAGATGTTCCATCACATGGTCAAGCACGGCATGGCCAGCTACGGACTCGATACCGAAGATGTCCTCTACAAACGCTTTAAGGAATCCAATTTCAAAATCCGGGATCTTGTCGTCGCCATCGCCGAAGAAGCCTCCCTTGACGGAACCCCTGCCGACCGCATTACGGACACCGCCAAGCGATAGCTCGAATCCGGGGCACGCTCCCTGCTTCGATTGGCGAAAGCCCTTCTCCCATCACACGTAAACTCAGCATGAATCACTACGATCGACGCTCCTTCCTCCGCGATCTCGGTGTCTCGGCGGCCATCGCACCATTCCTCGGCGGCCTTTCCAGCCTCTTCGCTGCCGATGCTGTCGCGCCCCGCCGTCAGCGTCTGATCGTGATGTTTTCGCCAAACGGCACGATCCCCGACGAGTTCTGGCCGGATGTCAGCCCCGATGGTCCTCCCGTTTTCAAGCGCATCCTCGAACCGCTCGATGCCTTCCGCGACCGCACCCTGATCCTGCGCGGTATTTCCAATCAGGTCCGTGGCGATGGCGACAGTCACATGCGCGGCATGAGTTGCTTGCTGACCGGGACCGAACTTTTTCCCGGCAACATCCAAGGCGGATCGCACACGCCCGCCGGTTGGGCCAGCGGCATATCGATCGATCAGGAGCTGAAAAATCGCCTGCAAGCTCACGAAGCCACCCGCACCCGTTTTGGATCGCTTGAGTTCGGTGTCGCCGTGCCCGACCGCGCCGACCCGTGGACACGCATGAGCTATGCTGGCCCAAACAAGCCGCTCGCTCCCGTTTCCGATCCCGAGCTGATGCTTGGAAAACTCTACGGTGAAGCCAAGGACAAGGACACGCTTCTCGGCATCGTCGATGGCGTGAAGGAGGACATCAGCCGCGTGGCGAAGAAGCTCAGTTCCGAAGATCGCCGCATGCTCGACGAGCACCTCACGCTGGTCCGTGAAATGGAGATCGAACTCAAACAGGCCGGGCAAAAAGAAATCATTCACGCCGTGCCGGAAATCGACCCAAGCGTCGAACTCGTCAACGACAACACCCCGCAGCTCAGCCGCATGCAGATCGACCTGCTGGTCAATGCCATGGCCAACGACATGACCCGCATTGGCACCCTGCAGTACATGCGCTCCGTCGGCCAGGCCCGCATGCACTGGCTCGATGTTGAGGAAGGCCACCACGGACTTTCCCATGAACCCGATGGCAACAAGGATTCACGCGAAAAGCTGATCAAAATCAACCGCTGGTTCGCCGGTGAGCTTGCCTACCTTGCCCAGCGGCTCGCCGAGACGCCCGAGCCCGGCGCTGATGGCACGATGCTCGATCACACCCTGATCATCTGGCTCAACGAGTTGGGCAAAGGCAACAGTCATACCCTTGATGACATTCCCTTCGTGATGGTCGGAGGTGCCCCCGGAATCAAGATGGGCCGCAGCCTCGACCTCGCCGAAGTGATTAAGAGGGAAGGCAAAGGCGACAACCGCCTGAATCTCGCTCACAACCGCCTCTGGCTGTCCGTCGCCGCCGCCATGGGCCACCCGCTCGAATCCTTTGGATCAGAGAAATTCTGCGAAGGCGGTGCACTGGACCTCAGTTGAGCGGAATGCGCCGACAAATTGAGGTGCGCTTGACCTCAGCGTCATGGAAGGCTGAGTGTCGCCGCATGTCGGTCGTGACACTTATCGAGTACCTTGCGGTCATCGCCGCAGCAATCTATGGAGTGCTGTTGGCCTCACGAACCGGGATGGATTTCGTGGGTTCCTTTTCCGTAGCGTTTCTTGCGGCCTTTGGTGGCGGCACCTTGCGCGATCTTTTTCTCAACCGTGAGCCGCTTTTCTGGATCGGGAATCCGCACTACCCGATCACGGTCTTCGTGATCTGCATCATCGGAGCATTTACCATCGACCACTTGCCCCGCATCAAACCCTTGCTGCTCGTTCCCGATTCCCTCGGCATGGCCTTTTTCACCGTCGCAGGCACCGCCATCGCCCTGGGCTCACAGGACTCATGGTTCATCGCCGCCCTGATGGGCGCGATCACTGGCACCTTCGGTGGGGTGCTTGCCGATGTGGTTTGCAACGAAGTCCCAACGCTCTTCAAGCCCGCCCCCTTGTGCGCCACTTGTTCTTTTACCGGAGCCTGGGTCTACGTCATTGGTGACCACTTCCAATTCGAGCAAGTGACAATGACCATCGTGAGCTCGGCCGTAGTCGTCGTCTTCCGCCTGCTCGCCGTCCGCTTCGACTGGCGCTTCCCCCCCCTGAGGAGTTGTTAGAAACGGAGCCAGAGCATTTCTGCCCTGCCGAACCACCAAGCGAGCTCACTTCTCCCAAAGACCCAACAACCATTGCCTGCGGCGAAGCCGAAGCCCAATAACCATCGCGTCCGGCAAACCTGCCGTAAAAGGCAAAATAAATCCGCCAATAGACGCGAATTCCGAATCGCTCATCAAAGCCGAATCAACACCTCGTCAGGTGAATGTCAGAGACATCGCAACTGCCTTTAAATCCGTGTATTCTCAGACATCCTGACCTACCCCCCGGTCATGCGCAGTTCCGTGCAATAGCGAGGAAATGGAATGATCCAGTGCTGGCACTTTCGCCAAACACGCTCACACTGACGGCATGCCGCAGATCCAACTCCCCATCTTTCCGGCCAGCAGCACCGCCATCACTTCCGACCTAGCCTTCGAGCAGCGTGACGGGCAGGTCTATTATTTCAACGGCCACCTTCCCGTCTTCACCCATCCCGCCGACGACATCGCATCGTTCCGGTTTTTCACCAGT
>CAZVMS010000101.1:0-17689 GCA_964628795.1 uncultured Haloferula sp.
GGAGAGTTTCTTTTCGTCGATCTTGTCCTTGGCGCGGCCCACGAGCGAAGGAAACCAGAAATCAACTAACAGTACAAGTGACGTTTTTGTCACATTCAGAAATTCGTTTCAACAAGCAGCGAGCATGCCGAACACTACTGCCGCTCCGGACATTGCCCGCTCAATTCGGCAGATTCTTGCCAAAGCGGAAAATGTCACCGTGCTGATGGACGACATCGAGAAGCTCGATCCGGAGAACAAGACAGCGACAGGAGCCTCGGGAACACGATACCACTGGGATTCCCTGCTCCTCGCAGCCGGTGCCCGCACCTCATTTTTCGGAAATCCACAATGGGAGCGGCACACACTGGGACTCAAGTCGCTCGCCGACGCCCAATCCGTCCGACGCACCATCCTCACCAATCTGGAACGAGCCGAGCGCACCACCGACCTCGCCGAGCGGAGGCGCCTCATGACCGTCGCCATCGTGGGCGGTGGCCCGACTGGAGTCGAGCTCGCCGGAGCCCTCGCGACCCTGGTGCGCGATTCGATGAAGGGCGAATTCCGTCATCTCGAAACTTCCGACCTCCAAGTCATCCTGATCGAAGAGGGACAAAGGCTTCTCGCCGCCTTCGACGAGGACCACAGCGAATACACCCGGCAGCGGCTCGAGACGCTCGGCGTGCAGGTCCGAACCGGCTACCGTGTCAGCGATGTAAAATCCGAGTGCCTCCACTTTACCGGCGGCTCTTCGCTCGAAGCATCCGCCATGATCTGGGCCGCCGGAGTCGAAGCTCATCCCCTCACCCGACAACTCGGCGTGCCCCTCGCTGATGCCGCCGGGCGCATCACGCCCGAGCTCGATTTGTCCCTTCCGGGAAAACCCGACATCTTCGTCGCTGGTGATCTCGTTCGGATGACCGACCGCGAAGGCGTCGCCGTGCCCGGAGTGGCACCTGCCGCCGTGCAAATGGGCGACCACGTGGCAGAGGTGCTTAAAAAAGAAGCACGTCTGGAGCAGACTCGCTTCGCCGACCGGAAACGATCGCTCCGACCCAAGTTTCGCTACTTTGACAAAGGCATGATGGCGATCATCGGAAAAAATGTCGCAGTGGTGAAATCCGGCAAACTGAAGCTCCGGGGCTTTCCAGCCTGGATGGCCTGGCTGCTCGTCCACATCCTATTCCTCATCGGCTTCCGCAACAAGCTTGCCGTCCTACTCGGCTGGGCTTTTGCTTATTTGAAAAACAACCCGGAGGCTCGAATTATCGTCCACCCGCCCAGCGATCTCGATCAATCTGGGCTGCCATCAGAAAGCCGACACCACCTCAAAGCGTCTTGAATCGACGACTGCGAATCAGAGACGTGATTTCCCAAACAAAAAGTCCGATTGGTGTCGGTTAATCACCAGCTTAGCAGCCGTTTCTCCAGAAGCCATGAAACCAAGAGTTCCACTCACCGCCGCCGCCTTCCTCATTGTGTCCACGGCCGCCTTCATCGCGGGCCGTGCCAGTGCTCCGGAGGACAGCTCATCCCCGGGTCAAGAAGCATCCGCGATTCCCGCAAGGCCTTCGCGGGGAACATCAGGATCGATCTCCGGCGCGCCGGCTTCCAATTCGCCGCTCCGCGCGGCAAATCTCAGTTCCGGCTTGGCTGACAGCCCCGCTGCCAGCGCCGAAATGAAGAGAATCATGGACACGGTCGACCCTCTCGCCCGCGCCCAGGCTTGGCTCGATTTCATCAACACTCTCGAACCTGACCAGTTCGAAAGCGTCGTCGCCGACTTCCGTGACTCCGGCTTCACCCGGGAGAACATGAGCGAATATGCCATGCTACTCACCGCATGGGCCAAGGTCGACCCGCTGGAAGCTCTCGACTACGCCAAGGCAAACACCGGCAACCCTTTTGCCCGAAACACCATCCTTGCCAGCTGGGTCACCACCGATCCCGAAGCCGCCATCGCCTGGGCAAACGACAATTACGATGGCGACCAGGCCAACCCCTACATGGTCGGCGTCATACGTGGACTCGCGCAATACGACCCCGTGCGGGCCAGCGAGCTCATGGCCTCCATGCCCTACTCGAATGAACGTGGCAACGCCCTCAGTGCCATCCTCCCCCACATCATCTCCCAAGGAGGTGATGCGGCGAAAAATTGGGCGATGTCGATCGACGACGAACGGCTGCGCGACGGAGCCATCCGCCGCATCTCCGAGCAACTGGCAAAGGACGACCCTCGCGGCACCGCCGAATGGCTTGCCACCAACGGAGGTGACGCCGCAAATGGATCAATCGACAACGTCATGGGCGTCTGGGCTGGCAAAGACTCCAGCGCCGCCATCGCCCACTTTGAAGGCATGCCCTCCGGTAAACTGCGCTCCAATGCGCTGCGCGGACTGACCAACCACATGGCCACGGAGAACCCCCGCGAAGCCGCCAACTTCCTCGACTCGCACTCCAACGACGCCGACGACAACACCTACCGTCAGTTTGTCTGGCATTCCTTCAGGGATGAGCCCGCCATCGCCGCGGAATACATCGCTCGCATCGGAAATGAAGACGAACGCAATCGAATGTACCGCCGCACGCTTGAAGGCTGGATGTGGCAGGATCTGGAGGGTGCAAGCCAATGGATCGGCTCCGCACAACTTCCTGAAAGTGTGGCCAAGCACCTCGAAGGCCGCATCCAAGAGATCAGTCGGCGACGCCGCTAAATTCGTTCTTCTCCGGCCTTTCATTCCGACAGAAAGCCAGCCTACACAGCTCCGTGTAGTGCCTTACCCATCACACCAATAATCGATTCCATCCCATGATGCGCCTTTTCACCCTCTCCCTCCTCGCCGCCATCCCCTGCCTCGCAGCGGAACCCAAGACTGCGCCAAAAGACGGCTCGGACAAGAAGCCAAAAACCGAGGAAAAGAAACCCCAGGAACCTGTTATTCGCGACGGATCGGTCACCATTGACGGCAACAAAATCAACTACACCGTCACCACCTCAAAGCTCCAGCTAAAGAAGGACGACGGGACTCCACGCGCCTCCATTTTCAACGTCAGTTATCTACGCAAGGACGTCCAAGATCTCACCAAGCGTCCCGTGATGTTTGCCTTCAATGGCGGCCCCGGATCATCCGCCGTGTGGCTCCACCTCGGTATCCTCGGCCCCTATCGGGTCGCCATGCCGGGCGATGGCACCGAAGCCCCCGTCCCTCCGGCAAGACTTGTCCCCAATGAATTTTCGATCCTCGACCACACCGACCTCGTCTTCGTCGACCCCGTTTCCACCGGATACAGCCGCGCGGCAAAGGACACCAATCCCTCTGACTTCCACGGCGTCAATGAAGACATCGAATCGATCGCCGACTTCATCCGCCGCTGGATCAGCGAAAATGACCGCTGGTCATCGCCAAAGTACCTCCTCGGGGAATCCTACGGCGGCGTCCGCGTGGCTGGCCTCTCCGAGCACCTCCAGTCCCGCTACGGCATGTCGCTCAATGGCGTCGTCCTGCTCTCCTCCCTCCTCGACTTCCGCACCCTGCGCGGTGGCGATGGCGACAACCTCGTCTACTCCGTCTACCTCCCGACCTACACTTCCGTCGCCCATCACCACGGGAAACTCACAGGCGACCGCGATTCCCTCGTCGCCGAAGCCCGCGCCTTCGCCGATGGCGAATACGCCCTCGCCCTCATGCAGGGAAATGCCCTCACTCCAGAAAAGAAAAAGGAAGTCGCTGCCACTCTCTCACGACTCACCTCAATCGATGCTGACCTGATCGAAAAGCTCGACCTACTTCTTGATCCCAACCGTTTTCGCGCTGAGCTCCTGCGCTCCGAAGCCAAAGTCATTGGCCGCTTCGATGCCCGCGTCGCTTGGCCATCAGGTAGCGAGGCAAGCACCTGGCCGGAATACGACCCCTCGTTTTCGCTCGCCCTCGGTGCCTACTCCACCACCATGCTTGGCTACCTCACAGAAGAGCTCGGCTGGAAAGAGGACTCGCCCTATGAAATCCTTACCGGAAAGGTTCATCCATGGAAGTGGGGTGCCACCAATGGTTACGTCAACCTCACCAACCGCCTCGGCACCGCCCTGCGCGACAACCCCCACCTCCGCGTGCTCGTCATGGAAGGTGGCTGCGACCTCGCCACCCCGCCGGACGGCATCCGTTACTCCATCAAGCAGATGACTGATGCCTCCGAGTCCGCGTTGGAAAGAATCACGCACGCCGAATACCACGCCGGCCACATGTTCTACCTCAATCTCCCCGACTTGGTGAAATCACGCAAGGACCTCGTGGACTTTATCACCGGCGAGTGAGCCGGATTACTCTCCATTCCCGCCATCATCATGGCGGGAATCTCCGCACTTCTTGAAAGTCGGATCCTTCAGCGACAAGGCTCCGACTGGGCAGGCCGCCACCGCGGCCTCGGCAGCAACTAACAGCCCCTCCTCCATCGTGCCATCCAAAGGCACTCCAAGGTGCACATCAAAGCCCCGACCAATGAAGGTCAGCCCCAGCTTCTCCCGGTGGTCAGAAGCCACCTTGATGCAGTTCCCACAGCGAATGCACTTGCCCGGCTCGAAGTTCACCAAGGGATGCCCGACCTCGCGTTTGAAAGCCGCCCTTCCTCCACCGCTGAAACGGTTGAGATTGATCTGATACTCCATCGCCAGATCCCGCAACTTGCAGGTCTCGATCTTCGGGCAGTTGCACTGCACACAGCGATGTGATTCTTCGATCATCCGATCGATCTCCTCCGCTGACCTGTCATCTTCGTCCAGCTCACGTCCATGAGGATTGGACTCCTGCATGATCGCCTCCATCTCCGTCTCATCGAGTTTGCCGATGAAACAGCTGAATGGCTTGGCCGGACGACGAATCTCTCGACCATCGAGATAAAGCTCAACGCAGGCAGCCACCTCTTTGCCGTCGGCTACCGATGCCACCGGCTTGCTCCCCGGACGGAGCGCCGAGCCGACAGCAAACACGCCAGCAATGCCGGTCATCATCGAGTCCTTATCCACCTTCACCCGTGAACCCAACATCTCCAGACCCAGCTCACTTGCGGACTCACCGGCGGCGATGATCACCGCAGAAAAGCCCTCTCGCAGCTTGGCGAGATCCTCGACCCCGGATGCCGTAAAAAACTCGACACCCGCCTTTTTCAAACCTGCTAACTCTGCCTCAAGAATCGCCGGATCAAGATCGGGAAACCCCGCCCGAATCGTCGGAGCCAGCTCATCAGCGGACTCAAAAACACTGCAAGGAAAGCCTTTCTGACGGAGAAACCACGCCGCACTCAGGCCGCTTAAACCCGAGCCCACGACGACCACCTTCTCGTTCCGCTCCGCCCTTAGAACTGGCGTGCGTGCTTCTCCTTCCTTTTCCAACGAGTGCCGCACCAAGGAGGCGATCGCCACCGCTTCATCATGCGCCCCACGACGGCATCCTGACTCACATGGCCGATGGCAAACGCGACACAGAACATTCGCCACCGCCAGATCATGACGGATCGTCCCTGCCGCCAATCCAAACTCCCCTTCCCTCACATGCTTCAGTACCGCGGGAATGCTCAAGTGCGCTGGACAGATCCGCTGGCATGGTGAAAGGCAGTCGCCGAGGTGATCACTAAAGAGCAACTCCAGCGCCATCCGGCGGGCAGCACGTACTTCCTCACTGGCCGTCTCCACCGACATCCCCTCGACCGCACGCGAGCCGCAGGCGGGAATGAACTGACCGTTGTGACTCGTCCTCACCGCGCAGACCATGCACGAAGCGCCTGATTCGAAGCCCTTCATATGACACAGCGTCGGAATCTCGACACCGATTCGCCGCGCTGCCTCAAGCACGGTTTCTCCGTCCCCTGCTTCAACAGGGATGCCATCGATGATGATATTCGGCATGATGATTTCTATTTAAAGTTGATCTGCTATCTAACAAAAACTGCGTCCTCCGGGCAAACAATCCGGCAAGTATCACAACGAGTGCACAAACTGCTATCAATTACGTGGCGCTGATAGGGCACCATCGGGATCGCATCCACCGGACAATGCTGAGCACACACCGTGCATCCAACGCACTTATCGGAGATCGAGTATTCAATGAGTTCGCGACAGGCCCCAGCCGGACATTCGCCACGCAGATGGGCCTCAAACTCACTACGGAAAAAGCGCAAAGCGGACCGCACCGGATTCGGTGCGGTCTTCCCAAGCCCACAGAGACTCGCCTTACCGACCATACCCGCCAACTCCTCAAGTTGATCAATGTCACCCTTTCTTCCTTTTCCCGCGCACAAGCGGTCGAGGATATCGAGCATCCGCCGCGTCCCCACTCGGCAAAACGTGCATTTCCCGCAGGACTCACACTGACAGAAATCGAGGAAGTAGCGAGCCATCTGCACCATGCAGTCAGACTGGTCCAGCACAATCAAACCACCCGATCCCATGATCGCTCCCACTTCGGCAAGCGACTCGTAATCGATCGGCGTGTTAGCCAGCGATTCCGGCACGCAGCCACCCGATGGCCCACCGACGAGCACCGCCTTGAACGGCCCACCCGATGGCGTTCCGCCACCGATTTCCTCGACCACCTGACGAATCGTCACTCCCATCGGCACTTCGATCAGACCACCACGCTTCACCTTTCCCGCCAGCGCAAAAACCTTCGTCCCCTTGCTTCCCTCACTTCCAACCTCAGCAAAAGCCGCGCCGCCGTGGCGGATGATCCACGGTACGTTGGCATAAGTCTCGACGTTGTTAATCAGCGTCGGCTTGCCGTGATAACCCGACTCCGCAGGATAGGGCGGCTTCAAGCGAGGAATCCCCCGCCGACCTTCCATCGATTCCAGCATCGCGGTCTCCTCACCGCAAACGAAAGCACCCGCACCCTCAAACACCTCGAGTTCAAGCGAGACATCACTGCCCATCACGCTCTCGCCCAACACTCCACGCTCACGACATATCGAAATCGCCTCCTTCAGCCGTGCGACCGCCGAAGGATACTCAGCTCTCACATAGAAGAAACCCTTGCACGCACCCACCGCACGCGCAGCGATCGCCATCCCCTCGATCACCCTGAAAGGAAAAGACTCCATCAGCATCCGGTCCATGAAAGCACCCGGATCACCTTCGTCGCCGTTGCAGATCACATAGCGTTGATCCGCCGGAGTCGCCGCGACAACCCGCCACTTCCGAGCCGTCGGAAACCCCGCCCCACCCCGTCCTCGCAAGCCACTCGCTTCCACTTGATTGAGGATCTCTTCGGGCCTCCGCTCCCTCACGCAAGACATCAGCGCGGCAAAACCCTCATGCGCCATGTAGTCGTCGAGATCCAGTGGATCGAGCGTGCCGAAATGCTCGGTCGCAATGTGTCGCTGCGGCCCAAAGAAGGCCGCTACCGCTTCGCTGGGAGTCTCCAGAGTTTGCTGGTCGATCGCTGGCCGACTTTCGCCACTCAGCCAATCGAGCGCCCGCGACGCACCACGACGCAGCCAAGGCATCAAACCACCCGCCTTGAAATGATCCTCTAACAATCGACCCACGCTTCCCGCCTCCACGCCCGAATATTGCCGCGGACTTGCACCATTCACCGCCACTTCAACCAAGGGACTCCGATCGCACATCACCACACAGCCCACTTGTTTGATCTTCGCCCTCAACGCCCCGCTCGCCACCGCCTCCTTCAAGGCCTCATGGGTCTTGCCACAACCGCGCGCCACGCAACAGGAATCCAAACAGATCCGCACCTCGCCAAGCGGCTCCCTCATCGTCCTGCGCCCGGCTTTCGAAGCACGCCGCTTCGGAGCCGAGCGCTTGAGAAAGCTTTCTAACAGATCCGGTGCCGTCTCACGGCTCAACCGAGCATGGCTCTCCCCATCGATCTGCACCACCGGTGCCAGCGTGCAGCAACCGACACAAAAAACCTTCTCCAAAGTGAAGACCCCAGCCGCATCCGTATCCGCCCCTTCGGCAAGACCAAGATGCTCGGCCATCGCCTCATGCACCCGCTCGGCTCCCTGAATGTGGCAAGCCGTTCCATTGCAGACCTTGACGTGATGACGGCCCATCGGCTTGTGACGAAACTGCGCGTAGAAGGTCGAAACTCCCGTCAAAGCAGCTGCCGAGATTCCGGTCAATGCACCCACTCGTTGCAGCGCCTCTGGCGGCAGGTAGCGGTAATGATTCTGCAGGGCTTGAAGAATCGGGATCGCGCGTTCCTCTTCATCACCCAGACGCTCAACCACCGCATCCACAAACGAAAGATCGAGCTCCGAACCCTTCACCAACCGAGGCTCAGTCTTCATCCGGACCTCCTATTCCATGCAGGTTCTCGCGACTCCTCAGGATCAGCCAGCCCGGCGCAAAAACCGGCGAAGCCCCGCAATCCTCGCCCAAATCCATCCGCCCTTGCTCAACAAAACCCTCTCGATCCGCCGTGCCAATGATCATCACCCCCTCGTCGCTCAGCAGATAAAACTCCCCGTCCGCCAGCGTCGGCGAGGCCTGGAACTCCCCATCGAGATTGTGCTCCCACAACCGATCTCCTGTGAGGGCATCAAAAGCCTGGAGCTTCCCGAACACGAGCATGTAAACCCGCCCGCCGTCGCAGAGCAGACTGCACATATCAGGAAAATCCTCACCCTCCCGCTTCCAAACAAACGGATCAACCTTCCCCGCCGCCGCGATCTTCGGATCGATGGCACCCAAACAGGCTCCCTCCCCCACGACATAGATCAGCCCGTTGGCGAAGACAGGCGATGGTGCCACATCCCCTTTCAAGCAATCCACCCGCCAAAGCTCGCTTCCATCTTCCGGATCATAGGCGATCACCCACGGGTCGGAGAGCGTGACAATCTGCGACTGCCCCTCGACATCGATGATGATCGGTGAGGCCCACGAGTTCGGCACCATCCTTTTCGTCGACCAGACAATGTCGCCCGTTGCAGCATCGATCGCCAGCAAACTCGAAAGACCATCCTTCCCTCTCGATCCCTGATCGAACTGAACGATCACCCGGTTCTGCCACATCGTCAGCGAAGTAGCATGACCATAGACATTGTCGGGTGACCCCAAATTCCTGACCCAGAGCTCCTCGCCATCGGCTGAGAAGCCGGCCAGATCTCCATTGGCAAAAATCGCAAAAACACGACGTCCATCGGTCACCGGGGTCGAGGCCGCGTAGCCGGTCATGTCCATCACCGAAGGCGGATCCGCACGGCTGCCCTCCGGCGTCGAAACACTCTTTCGCCATTTCAATTCGCCAGTGCTCAGATCATAGCAGGAAACCTCGCGCGCCTTGACGGTGGCACCGATCATAAAAATCCGAGCACCCCAGACCACCGGCGAACCCTCCCCCGGCAGTCCGCCCTCAGTCTTCCACGCAATGCCCTCGCCCGACTCTCCATTCCATGTCGTGGGGATGCCTGAAAACGAACAAACCCCAAGCCCACCGGGACCACGGAAGCGCCACCAGTTGGAAGCAAGCTCCTCACGCGACGGATACCACGAATCCTCCGCCGGCACCGCAGCATCCGGCACCGCCTTTTCACCTTCCGCTAAAGCGAGAAGTTCCCAGCGCGGCGAAGCCCTTCCGACAAGCACCGCTGCAAACGCGAACAATCCCAGCAAGACCACCGCAAGCGCCCGCCCGGATTTGACAGACTCTTTTCGACGGTCCTCAACTGCCCCGCTTAGTTTGGGTAATGGCCTGCCCGCATCGTGATGCGCCAACTGCATCGAGACCACGAAAACCGCCACACCCACCACCAGCATCCACCCTCCTCGCCGAGCCACCAACTCCCGACGGAACATCTCCTCCCGCAGCCGCTGGTCGAGCATCCGGATCTCGTTCCGCAGCCCGTCGTTCTTCGGTTCCTCATTCAGCCGCGCTTTCAGATCCGCCATTTCCTGACCCTCAACCACGAGCACTCGCCCCTCGCTATCAGGCTGCAGCAGGCGCGAATGATTGAACAGAAGCAATCCCCCGAGGGCCAGCGAGAAGCAGGCCGCGATCATCGAGATTCGCCGGAAAAAGATCACCACGGACATCTTCCGCTCGCTCGTCAACTCACTCACCCTTCCCTCCTTCCGGCAAAGCGACCGGGATTCCCCGCCGCTGAAGTTCGTAAGGGCAGGATGAATAGCAGCGGGCACACGACACGCAGCGTCCACGATCCGTGACGTAGTCGGGCGACGACTCAGGGAAAAAGGCACGCGCCGTCTTCGTCAACGCGACCGCGCCAAAAAGCGCGCCGATCACCCAGCCCAAACCCGTCGCACGCCGTTCAACTTCCGCCGCACGCGCAAAGGCCGCCGCCCGGTCTCCATCGTTCCGGAAAAATGCCACCAACTCATCCGGCCGCGTGCTGGCGTCCACCGCATCCGCCTCTAACAAGCTCGCCAACTCACCCGCCGGATGCCAGGCCACCGAGGCGATTCCCACCCGACTCCCGAGCCAACCGAAGACAAGCATCGCCAAGGGAAGCCCGACCAACAGCAGCGTGATCCGCTTCCGCCCCGCCCTCACCGGCTCCGCCGAAACACCCACCGGCAAACCCTTGTCAATGGCACCGTAAGGGCAGGCATCCTCGCACAGACGGCAGCGCGAGCACTCCGTCGGCGTCACTTCCGGACGCCATCTTGCCACCCGGCTGCAGGCACCTAACAGCGCCCCATACGGACAGAGATAGCGGCAGTAAGGCCGCCCAACGAACATCGAAAGCACTAGCATCCCCGCCCCGATCAGCAGCATGCTGCGGCTTCCGCTCATCCGGAAGATGCCGACGAAAGGATCGAACTTACAGATCAGAAACAAGCCCCCCGTCGCTGCGAACAGCACCGCCAGCGAGAGATAGAGCCACGGACCAAGACGCAGCACTTCATCCAGAAACCTCGGCACCTTGATCGCCCTCAACAACACCAGGTCCTGAAGCGCTCCATGCGGACAGACGCCACCGCAGAACCCTCGGCCCCAGATCAGTGCGAAGATCACGGGCAGGGCAAAGAAACCGATCACCACCAGCGGCACCGCATAGCTCGGATCCGCCACGCCCAAGGCCACGTTTTGCACCGAGCCGATCGCACAGACACAGCCCTGCCGCCAGAACCCAAAGTAGATCAGCGAGGCCATCGACAAGCCTACCAAGGCAAGCCGCGACCGAAGCCTCAGGCTGATCCACGAGGCCAGCCCCAGTCCGACCACCAGCAGCGCGACATCCACCCACGCCATGGTCCGCGGCGACACCGACGGCGTCAGTGTTTCCGGCAACACATGCCCGTCCGTGAACTCCGGCGGAGGAAAACGCTGCTCAGCCGCCACGGCGATTCCCACCAGGACAAGCGTCAGCAGCAGTCCGATGAAAGCCCGCCGCATCATCCGATCGCCCCCTTTCCACGAAGCAGGTAAGGATCGTCTTTCGGCACCTTGCGGAAGGCCTGCGAAGGGCAGGCGGTCGCAATCGCGCAGACATTGCAGTTGATGCACAGATCGTGCTTCACCTGCAGATAGAGCGAACCATTGCCAAACATGTTGCAGCCCTTCACACACTTCCCGCAGCCGACGCAAAGATCCTCCAAAATACGATACTCATAGTAGGGATCCTCGACGAACTCCCTCTCGATCGCCCCGGTCGGACAAAGTTGATTCTCCGCCCCTTCATCGAGCGACACCGGATTCGGATCAAAGTAGCCGGTGCAAAGCTGGCAGTAGCCGCACATGCCGTGCGAATGAACCACCTTCACCGCAGAGACACTCAGCACGCACTCCGTCGTGCAGAGCCCGCATTGGATGCACTTCCCGGGATCGATCTGCCACACCTCATCGTCATGGCTTTCCCGCCCTCCCAGAAATCCTGCAGCAGCCCCCAAACCCAGCAGACCCGCTCCACGGGCCCCACCGCAAAGAAGGTCCCGCCGCGAAAGCTTCTTAGTCTCCTCACTCATTGCCACTCTCCTTTCTGACCATTACTCGAAGTTTCTGGGCGATCGCATCCAAAATCAAAATTCTCCCCGCAGGGTCGATCACTGCTTGGATACCGGCACCGGCAGCCTTGTGCGCCCCGGCATTCACCACCGCGAGATACTCCGGAAAATCCTCCGGCCCCGCGACTACTCCGGTGAAGACACCATGGGCGTCGTAAAGTTTCACCCTCGGCAAGCCCTTCTCACAAGTCACGTAGCTGCCGTCGGGAAAGATATCGAAGTCCACCGGATTACAGCAACCACAGAAGCCCTCGATCGCAAACGACGCCCGCCCCCAAGCCAACTCAAGCCGACCATCAGGAAGATAGGCCTCCACCCGATGCGCTCCCGGATTCGTCACCCGCAGCAAACCATCCGCTCCCGTCTTCACACAGAAATACGGACTCGGAACCTTGAACCCGACGCCCTCCACCACTCCGGATCGCCCATCGATGACTCCAATACCTTCGCCCGCTTCATTCAGTTTTCTAACAACCCGATTCGCCGCGTCCGCCACGTGGACCGCCAACTCCGAAACATCGATCGAAGTCGGCAGCATATCTTCGGGAAAATCATCCCAGCTTTCAAGTTCGCGACCGTCCAGGCCAAGCACAAGAATCCGCCCCTTCTGCCCCACCAACAGTCGATCAGAACCCATGACCGCAAGGGACTGAACCGGACGCGCCAAGCGAATCACAGCCAGCTCACAGCCCTCGCCATCGACCACCTGAATCCCCTCATCGCCGCCAACATAGAGCACGCCGTCTTCAGCCACGGCAATGCAGCGTGCCGACTCAATTCCGACTCGATAGCGCAGCAGCTCATCGTATCGTTTCAAGGCCGGATCGCTGGTCTGAAAGCGCGAGACATCATAACTAAACTCCGCCCCCAGCTTCGGTTTCTCGGTCTGAGTGCCACTTCCTGTGCGCTTCAGCGCATACCCCGCCAAGGCCCCCAATCCAACCACTCCACTGCCCCATGCGGCCGAGCGTACAAAGGCCCTGCGATCCAGCGACGGTTTCAATTCTCCCGGCTCATTTTTCATCACTCGCCGCCTTTCCTATTTGATGCCGCGCTTCAGGCAGATCACAGCCATCCCGCAGCGGACAGTCCCGACAGGGATTCTGCCCTTCACAGCTGTCCCCGCGACCTCCAAGCATCACGCCCAGGACCCCCAACCCCGCCAAACCGCCGACACGCAGCAGCAGCTCGCGACGCTTCATGGATTTCCGTAATTCCTTCATTTCGCTTCAAGATCGACACAGACCATTTTTGTAAGATCGCGAGCGACCAGTCGCCCGCCTGCGATGGCCATCGGCCCCCATGAATCATGTCCCTCTAAAATCGAAGCTTCCTCTAACAACTCGAAACCATCCGGAACCGCCTCGATCATGCTCAGCCTCCCCTCATCATTCATGGCCAGAATATAGCCGTCCGCGATCATGAACGGCCCTAAGCCGAAGCGATGATCCAGCCCGCTGGTCCATTGAATCACACCCTGATCATCCAGACAAACCAGCTCGCCATTCGGTCGCACACCGTAAAGATACTCATCGAACAAAATCGGCGTTTGCTGCGTCGCTCCAAAATGATCCGCGTCGAAGCGTTCAAGCTCCTCGCAGGTCCATTTCCCGCCCTCCTCCCGGATCTTCATCAGCAGGCTTCCCGCATTGTAGCCACCGCTGAAAAACAAGCGATCATCCGCCAGACCCACCGGGGAACAAACCGTCGCAAGACTGATTTTCCAGGCATCGCTCTGCCAGAGGAGCTCACCCGTATCCGCCGCCACCCCGGCCACGCCACGATGGCCACAATAGACGTAGGTCTTCCGTCCACCAAGCGTCAGCGGAACAACTGAGACATGCGTCATCTTCCAGCCCATCGGATTCGGTGTGGTCCAAACGGTTGCTCCACTCTGAAGATCCACCGCCAGCATCAGCACCTCATCCCCGGCAGGCGCGAGGATCACGCGACCTTCATCAATCAGCGGACACTGCCCCGCATACCAAGGCGGCACCTCAGTTCCGAATTCACTCACAAGATCGATTCCCCACTGAAATTCGCCCGTCTGCGCATCCAGACATGTCACGTGGCACTTCGGCCCCATCGCCACCACCCGCCCATCCGCGAGGGCGGGCACCGTCCGCGACATCCCGTGGTTGCGTTTCACATCCAAGGGATAGGAAAGCCGCCACAGCTCCTTGCCGCTGGCGAGTGAAAAGCAGCGCATGACATCCGCACGCGCGTCTTGATCATAGTCCATCAGATAGACCCTGCCCTTCTCAATAGCCGCTCCAGCATAGCCCTCACCGACGTCCACCGACCACAAATGAGTCGGACCACCCTCAGGCCACACGTCAGCAAGCATCGTTCCATCTTCGGAAACGCCATCGCTGAGCGACCCACGAAAGCCCGGCCAAGTTCCGGGAAGCTCTTCATCAAGCTCCGCGAACGACTGAAGGTTCGTCTGTGTCAGTGGTGAAACCGCTCTACCCCGCTCCCCGCTGGCGGTGCCGTTCACCGGCACACGCAACGGCACGCTCGCCTCAGGCAAGCTCGCCCGCCCAACATAGATGAGCGCCCCCAAGGCAAGCACTCCCATGCCAGCCGGAGCCAAGCGCGACACGATCATCTGCTTTCCATTCATGGTATCAACCAGTCATCGGCATCTCGCCTCGACCAAGCCTCGGTTCGGGGCATCGGCAGAATCACCATCCCCCCTTAGACATAAGCTACCCCGCTCGCGACCGATCCACCCCGCAACGCCTGTGATTTCCCACTACTTTCCTGCCATTCCAACTCCCAACGGATTCACCGGAACTGGTCAGAAATGCCGTTCCGAGGAAAGAAAGAGAGAGAGCAACCCCCTTCTCCAAGGCGCCGCGACTTCAGTCCAGCGATCCAAGGCATGCGACGGCGCGGAGAGGGAAAGATGGCAGCAGGTCCTCGCCGATCCTTGCTGCCGTATCATTCTGATGAAGGCACCCTCTGCCGACCGCCCGCTTCAACTCAGAATTCGCAAATCACCCTGCCTGAATGGCTTTTCGAATAGGGTCTAGCCATTCAACTCAAAGTCCTTCGGAGCTCGGACAATCCGCTCGGCAGGAAGCTTGGTCACAATGTTGCCACCGCTTCCGCGCGACTTGATGCCGACTTCCGCAAAGTGGAATGGACGGCTGACGTTCCGGAGCCGAAGCGCAGGTTTCAAATGCACGATCAACATCTGATCGTTGCTCGACTCCTCGTCCTTGTGGACCGCGAAGTAAAAGATCCGTGAGCCCTTCTTTCCCTTGGTAAGATCATACTCCTTATCTCGAGTGACCCCTCCAATGCGGAAACGCTTCGCAAGCAAAGGACCGTCCTTCCCATCACGATAGATCATCGAGTAAATAAGGTCCTCGTCCTTGCGGAAGATGGCCACTCGAATGGGGCGCTGACCGACGAACACCTTCTCTGCGATCTTCGTCACCTTCACCGTTCCCTCCGCCGTGAAGGCTATGATGTCATCGAGCGTCGAGCACTTCTCGACCGGGGCCTCTTTCTTCAGCCCGTAGCCGGCAAAGCCATTCTTTTCATCGAGATAAAGCGTCTCCGTCGCCGCGACGACCTGCATCCGATCGACCTTGTCAAACGATGAGATCTCCGTCCGCCGCTCACGCCCCTTACCGAAGTTCTTTTTCAGATCTTCAAACCAGCGAATCGTGAACTTAGTGAGGTTGCGGATGTTCTTCTCCGTCTCCTCAATCTCCGTTTCAAGCCCCCTGATCTCCTCATCAGCCTTGAACTTGTTGAACTTCGATATCCGCTTGATCCTGATTTCGGTCAGTCGCACCAAATCCTCTTCAGTCACCTCGCGCTTGAGCAACTTCTTGAATGGCTTCAAGCCATCATCAATCGCCTTCAACACCGCCTCCCAGGTTTCACATTCCTCGATGTCGCGATAGATGCGGTTCTCGATGAAGATCTTCTCCAGCGAGCTGAAATGCCACTTCTCGTTCAACTCCCCGAGCTTGATTTCCAACTCCTGACCTAACAGATCACGCGTCTGATCGGCGCTGCGCCTGAGAATCTCCGATACCCCCATAAACTGCGGCTTGCCATCGGCAATCACACAGCCATTCGGCGAAATGCTCAGTTCGCAGTCCGTGAAGGCAAACAAGGCATCACGACTTGTTTCCGCATCCACACCCGCCGGCAAGTGCACCAGAATATCCGCCGCGTCCGCCGTGTTGTCCTCGATCCGGGAAATCTTGATCTTGCCCTTTTCGCCCGCCGCGACAATCGAGTCCATCAGGTTTCCGGTCGTCGTTCCAAACGGAATCTCAGTGATACGGATCAGATTCTTTTTCTCAACATGCATCCGCGCACGAACCCGCACCTTCCCACCGCGCAGTCCATCGCGGTAATCACTCGCATCCATGATACCGCCCGTCGGAAAGTCCGGCAAAAGCTCGAACGGCTGCTTCCGCAAAGCCGCGATGCAAGCATCGATGATCTCGATAAAGTTGTGAGGCAGCATCTTGCAGGCAAGGCCCACCGCAATTCCCTCAACCCCTTGCGCCAGGAGCACCGGGAACTTCGAGGGCAGCACCACCGGTTCCTTGTTCCGGCCATCGTAACTCGGCGTCCACTGAGTCGTCTTCGGATTAAAAGTCACCTCCAGCGCGAACTTCGTCAAACGCGCCTCAATGTATCGAGGTGCCGCCGCATTGTCGCCCGTCAGCGTATTTCCCCAGTTGCCCTGGCAATCGATCAGCAGATCCTTCTGCCCCAGATTCACCGTCGCCGCCCCGATCGCCGCATCACCGTGCGGGTGATACTTCATCGTGTTCCCGATCAGGTTTGCCACCTTGTTGTAGCGCCCGTCATCAAGCTCCTTCATCGAGTGCAAAATCCGCCGCTGCACCGGCTTCAGACCATCGTGCAAGTGCGGCACCGCCCGCTCAAGAATCACGTAGGAGGCGTAATCGAGGAAAAACTCCTTGTACATCCCCCGCAGGGAGTTGGGCTCATCGGCGTCTGAAGTCATTGCTGGCCCAATGCTTAGGAGTCCCGAATCATTGGGCAAGGCCGAATGTGATGCGCCTCGGGAAAGGGGGCCATGAGAGAGATCGAAATGCCGAGGTCAATCGGGCTCGGGATCGAACGGAGGCTCTGGAAGCCGATTCTCGCGCGGAGCCAGGCCAAGCGGTCCCAAGCCCGATGGTGCCCGCGGTTTCACCATGGGTTTCAGCCTCAACTCCGGTAGCGGCAGCCCGCCACATCCCATTTCAGGGCCATCCGGCATATCGATGAAAAACACCCTCTCAATTCGGTTCCACTCCACACAAGCAAGCACATCGATCATCCGCTGATAAGGAGCACTCGGTGCGACATAGATCTGAACCGCCGCGACGCTCGACGCCGCTTCAGCCGCATGCTGGTAAGCCGAAAGCCTCTGATCCAGATTCGTCAACGTTCGGTCGGACTTGTCCCGATCAAGCACCACCCTCGCGGGCCCGGTCCCCAGCGATACCTTTTCATCCACATCCACGATGATGAAAATCGGCTCAATCTCGGGCGGAGCATAACAGCCAGCAGCCATCGCAAGGCTCAAATGAAAAGCTGACGGCCGCGAACACGGCGGATTTTTGCAAACGCGCAACCCAGTTACAACCAGAGCCTAGGGAGGAAATGCTGGACATTTCCAGACAGGAAGGGCAGAAAACAGCATGGCCAGTTCCCAGTTCCGCATGCCTGCCCTCTCCGAGCAGCAAA
>CAZVMS010000102.1:0-24792 GCA_964628795.1 uncultured Haloferula sp.
GAGCTTTCCGATCTTCGCTCAAAGGGCATGAGTGGGCCTGCGGAGGAGTTGTTAGAGCGGTATCGGAGTCGTTTTTGCAACCTTTCGCAGTTCGTCAAGGAGCTGAAGGAGCGCTTTTCGCGCTGGTTCAACAAGCACCACGGTCGGCGTGGGACGCTGTGGATGGATCGCTACAAAAGCGTGCTGGTGCAGGATGGCGATGCGCTGCGGACGATGGCGGCTTACATCGACCTCAATTCTGTTAGGGCGGGCTTGGCGAAGGATCCGAAGGACTACCGCTGGTGTGGTTATGCGGAGGCGGTGGCGGGTTCGAAGCGAGCACGGCGTGGGCTGTGTCGGGTGGTGGATTCGCCGCTTGATGCGTGGAACGAGAAGGCCGGGCCGTCTGGTCTAAGCGCTGCGGAGTGGTATCGCTGCTGGTTGTTTGGGGAAGGGGTGGAGGTAGAGGCTTCAGCGGTATCCTCGGGACGGAAGGGGATCTCGAAGGAGGAGGCGAAGCAGGTTTTGGCGAAAGGAGGGCAGCTGAGTCTTTCGGAACTGCTGAGGTGCCGGGTGCGGTATTTCAGCGATGGGGTGGCGATTGGGAGTCGGAGTTTTGTGGAAGGGGTGTTTGCTGGGAGGAGGGAGCATTTCGGGGCGAAACGGAAGGCCGGTGCGCGGAAGATCGGCGAGACGACAGTGGGTTTGTTTACGTTGCGTGCGCTGAGAGTGCGAGCGGTGGAGTCGTGAAGGAGAAGAGCAGGACGGAAAAGGAGGGGGTGAGTTTGGCGCTGGGGTTGTCCTGAAATTCGAGCTGCTGAAGCTGTTGGCGGCATTGAAATCCAGCACGATCTCCTCGGTGTCGGCGGCCGGGCGGGAGAGGGCCTGGCTGATGAGCAGGCGCACGATCGTGCCGCATGATCAGCATGGATCTTGTGGACGCCTGAGATGGTATCGGCGGTGGTTTTGTGTGTGGGGCATTGATTTAAACACCAACAACTTACACCACAACTCCAACCGTCTGCAATTCACGGCATGAGAAATCCGGGTTAAGACTTGAGCGGAGAAATACGTGCGGGTCTCGCGCGAGTTCATCGTGCGCGGGTGAATGCAAGGTGGGATCCCGCCCACCGGGAAATCGGCCTATGCCTACCTCGGCTGCCAGGCACGCCATGTGGCGTCAGCCTTGAGGGTGGCCTGTGTTTCGCCGGAGGCGGCGCGGGCCTCGGCTTGTGCGGGATGGCTGAGGCGCAGTGACTGGAGTTTCCCGGCGTGCCATTTCATATCCACGGTGAATCCGCCACGCGTGCGCAGGCCGCTGACGCTGCCGGCAGGCCAGGCCTTCGGCAGCGCGGGCAGGAGATCGATGATGAAATTCCCCTCGCCATCGCGGCGATGGCTTTGGACCAACATTTCGCAAACCCCGGCGGTGAAGCCGAAGTTGCCGTCGATCTGGAACGGCGGGTGACTGTTGAAGAGGTTGGGCATGGTGCTGCGGCGCAGCAGTTCGGTGCAGTGGACGGCGGCGGTGTCGCCATCGCGCAGGCGGGCGAAGAAGTTGATGGTCCACGCGCGGCTCCAACCGGTGCCGGCACCGCCCTTGGCGAGGCGGGTGTCGATGGTCTTGCGCGCGGCGGCGAAGAAGATCGGGCGTGTCCGGCGTGATCAAATCGAACGGATGCAGGCCGATGAGGTGGGAAACGTGGCGGTGTCCGGGTTCGGCTTCGCGGTAGGGTTCCGCCCATTCGAGGATGCGCCCATCGGGGCCGATGGCGATCGGCGGCAGCTTGGCGGTGGCGGCGGCGACGCGTGCGGTCAACTCCCCTTCCCTGCCGAGGTCTGCGGCGGCGCGGGTGATGGCTTTGAAGAGCGCGCGGACGATGGCCATGTGATAGGTCGAACCGGCGGTGATGCGGAGTTTTTCGCCGCTGGCGGGATCGATATAACTGTTTTCCGGCGAGGTGGATGGCACGATGCGCAGCTTGCCATCCGGGCATTCGGTCAGGATATCGAGCACGAATTCGCTCGCCCCCTCGAGCACGGGATAGAGCGCTTCGAGTTCATCTGGATCGCCATCGAACTGCCAGGCGTCGAAAAGCTGCGCCGCCAACCATGCGCCGCACAAGGGATCGAGCACGGCGTTGAGGAACTGAGAATGCGGATTCGAGGCGCTGGGCGTGACCCGGCCGAAGGGGTTGGTGGCGAGAAAGGCCACCCAGCCGTCCGCGCCGTAGAGGCACCGCGCGCTGGTTTTGCCGCGTTCGGCCAGCTTCAGAAACCAGCCTGTTAGAGGATCGAGCGTTTCATCCAGGCCGGTCACCGGAGCCGGCCAGTAGTTCATCTGGAGATTGATGTTGAGGTGGTAGTCGGTAGCAGCCGTGAAGAGGATCAGCGCGCTGTCCGCGCCGGAAACCTGCAACGAGTGGTCCGATCCTGCGGCCACCGTGCCGCCTTCGGAACGGACGAACAGGCGGCCTGAGAAGCGCATGTGCGCGCCGCCGGGACCCGAGCCGCCGACATTGTCGTCGAAACCGCCATCCTCCTTGGCGATGTCCACGATTTGCCCGTCCATGCAAAGGCGGTCGTTTCCAAGAACCGTGAATCGCGCGTCCTTGTGGCGGGTCAGGCGCACGCCGAACGACAAGCCGCCGGGCTTGTCTGATGAAACGCGCATCGCCAACACGTCCGAGGGCGAGGAAACCAGCGCCTCGCGGGTGATCGTGGCGTCTGCTGTGTGGTATTCGGTGCGGGCGATGGCGTCGCGCAACGACAGCTCGCGGCGATATCGCATCACCTCGCCGGCATCGCCGAAATCGAGGAAGATATCACCTAACGGCTCGTAGGAGCGGAACGAGGTCGGTGTTTGCGTGAGATGGGCGAGTCCGTATTGCTGGGCATCGAGGTTTTTCCCGGCGAGGACGAGCCGCTGGACTTCGGCGAGGTGATTCTTGAAATCCGGAGCATAGGCCTCGACCTGACAACCTGCCCACAGGCTTTCCTCGTTGATCTGGATGCGCTCAGTGGCGGTGCCGCCGAAGACCATCGCGCCGAGCCGTCCGTTGCCGAGCGGCAAGGCCTCGGTCCATTTCCCGGCAGGCTTGTCATACCATAACTTGGGTTCCTCAGCCTGGACCGTGGCGGCGATGAAGATGAAGATGACGGAGAGTCGCCGGACGGTTGTTTTCATGATGAAGGATCGGATGAGTGGATCACCGGAATGTTCGAGAAGCATCCCCCGCTTTTCCCCCGCTTTTCCCCCCGCCTTTCCCGGACGCTCCTTCTCCAACTCACTGCCGATTACGCAGCATCCACCGGTTTCTTGCACCGAAGTAAAGGGTCCGCGAAGGAATATTTGATCGGCGAACATGATGCCGTTGAGCACCGGTGTCATGATCGCCTCATAGACAGATGCTAACTGGCAGGCGAGCAAATCTCCACGGTGATGCCGTCCCTGTCGCGGACAAAGGCACAGATCTGCCCCCAGGGCTTCGTGACAGGTGCGGTGACTGCGGTAGCGCCGGCGTCGATCGCGTGCTGGTAGGCACCCGCGACATCCTCAGTGACCAGTGCAATTTCAAACCCTCCGGGCGCCGCCTCCGGGTCGTTTTTCTGGAAGCCGCAGGGTAGGTTGGTCTTGACTAGGCCATAGGCGGCGAAGGCAAGGGTAGTGGTGCCGGTATCCATTTCGGCGTAGAAACCCTCCTCGTGAACGAACTTGCGCTGAAGGCCAAAGGCATCCTCGTAAAAGGCCACGGAGGCGGGGACGTTTTTGACGTAGAGGATCGTGTAGCCGAATTTCATAGCATTCACTTAGCAAAACGGCTACTTCGGGGACAAGGAAAGAGCGTAAAAAGCTTGGTTTTAAGCAAGCGTGGAACTGACTTGAAAGGGCCGCAACGGGTCTCTGCTAGAGCGACGCTGGCCGATCGAGCTTTTGAGAACGATGACCGGAAGGGGTTGCCAAAGTAGGTGACCCAACAAACAATACACCTTCACTGATTCACTGATAGACCATGAAAGCTTCTCAAATTCTCAAGCCGGTGCTTGCCGGCCTTCTCGCTACCATGACCACCGCCCCATCCGCATCGCTACCCGTCCCCGAGCGTGGCTTCCTCAGCAACAGGCCCGCCGCCAACTGGGAAGAGGGCCTGATCTGTGGCAACGGCACGCTCGGAATGCTCGCCTTCAGTCACCCCAGCGAAGAGCGCGTCATCTTCACCCATGAAGAGCTCTTCATGCCCATGGGAGCCCCCTTCGTCCCGCCGGATCAGTCGATGCACCTTCCTGAAATCCGCCAGCTGATCGCCGATGGCAAATACAAGGAGGCGGAAGCCCTTCAAGCGGAGTATTCCGGTCAGGAAGGCTTCATGTATCCGGACTTCTTCGTCCCAGCCTTCGACCTGCGGATCACCCAGCCCGGTGGTGAGGCCAAAGACTACGCCAGGACCGTCAACTTCAGCAGCAGCGAGGCCCGAATCAAGTGGAGCAACGAACTCGGCTCCTTCGAACGCGGTCTGTTCTGCTCGCGCATGGACAAGGTGGCAGTGGTCAAGCTGAGCGCTGAAAAGGCCGGCGGTCTCAACGCCACCCTCCAACTCGTTCCGCGCGAGACCAGCGAAGAATTCAACAAGGATACCGACATTGCCAAACGATCCATCGACTCGTTTAAGGAGCACTTCGGCGACATCCAGAGCCGCTCAACCGAGGACTCCCTGTCCTACAGCATGCAGTGCCTCAAGTCCTATCCGGGCAGCATCACCGGCGTCAATGGACATGCCCGTGTCATCACCAAGGGCGGCAAGGCCGTTGCCAAGGAAGACGGCTCGCTGGCGATCGAGGGTGCCGATGAGATACTGCTGCTGGTGGACATCGCCTTACCCCGCGAGAAGGGCACCGACCTTTTCAAGCAACTCGCTGCGAAGCTGGCAAAGATCTCGCCCGACTACGAGGCCCTGCTGGCGGGTCAGGCCAAGCTCCACGGAGAACTCTTCAACCGCGTGAAACTCGACCTCGGGGGCAGCGCCGGGGATCATAAAAAGAGCACCGAGGAACTGCTGGATATCTCCACTTGGGAAGACATCAACCTAGCGCTCCTCGAAAAGCAATTCGACGCCGGCCGCCACAACATCATTTCGTCAACCGGCAAACTGCCCCCTAACCTGCAAGGCATCTGGGGTGGCACCTATGTGCCGAACTGGGCCAGTGACTTCACTCACAATGGCAACGTCCCCTCGGCCATCGCCGCCAACCTGCCGGGCAACATGCCCGAGCTGACGCCGGCCTACACCAGCTACATCGAGTCGCTCCTCCCCGACCTTCAACTCAACGCCAAGCATCTCTTCGGTGCCCGCGGCGTCGTGCTACCCTCGCGCACCAGCACCAACGGTTACAACAACGCCTACGAAAAGAACTTCGCCGGCGGCATGTGGGTCGCCGGTGCCGGCAAGGCCGCCCGCTTCTTCTACGACTACTACCTGTTCACCGGTGACAAGGATTTCCTCGCCAAGCACGCCGTGCCCTACATGGAGCAGGTCGCCCTGTTCTTCGAGGACTACCTCTATGAGGACGAGAAAGGTCAGTATATCTTCTCGCCGACCCAGTCCCCCGAGAACTGGCCGGCCGGCAGCAAGTCCCAGGCCACCTTCAACGCCACCATGGACGTCGCCGTCGCTAAGGAGGTCATCGGCAACCTGATCCAGGCGTCCCGCATCCTCGGCATCAATGCCGACAAGCTCGCCTTTTGGGAGGCGATGCTCAAGAAGATGCCACCCTACATGCTCAACGAGGACGGCATCATCAAGGAATGGCTGACGCCCAAGCTCGGCAACAACGACGCCCACCGCCACTCTTCCCAGCTCTACCCGCTCTACTACGTGATGCCCGATGAGATCGATCAGAACCCGAAACTCAAGGAAGGCTTCCGCAAGAGCGTCGAGTTCAAGCTCGCCGAGCACTGGAAGGACAAGGAGGACCGCGGCTTCATGTCCTTCGGACTCATCCAACTCGGTCAGGTGGTTTCGACCTTGGGTGACGGCGAACTTTCGCTGCTCTGCCTGCGCCACCTGGTGAACCGTTTCTGGCTCAACAACCTCGCCTCGATGCACAACCACCGTCACCTGTTCAACATGGACATCAGCGGTGGCCAACCGGCGCTGATCATCCAGATGCTGGTCGGCTCCGATGTTGGCGAGGTGCACCTCCTCCCTGCGCTTCCCAAGGAATGGTCCACCGGCACCCTCGAAGGCGTGCTCTGCCGCGGCGCGATCGAGATTAACCGCCTCCACTGGACGCCGGACAAGGTCCAGGTCGAAATGACTTCCAAGGATGCTCAGACGATCGATCTCGTGCTGCCGGGCCAAGACGGCCGCAAAGTCGAGCTGCCGGCTGGCAAACTCATCAAGCTTGAGCTTCCGCTGAAAGGCTAAGCCCACCGGAGCGAGGAATTTCGTCCTACACCCCGTAAATCCTGGCCGCGTTCTGACCCCAGAACGCGGCTTTTTCGTGTTCGCTAAGCTCAGACACCAGTTCCTCAACGCACGCGACCCAGGCGGCATACTCCGAACGCAACAGGCACACTGGCCAATCGGAACCGAACATCAAGCGCTCTGGACTGAAAGCCTCGAGCACCGTCTGGAAATAAGGCCGCAACAGATCGACATCCCAAGCGTCATCCCTTACCTCGGTCACCATTCCGGAAAGTTTGCAGCTGACTCTCTCCCGCTTCGCCAGCTCGCGGATGTGCTTCGCCCAGACCTCATCGAAGGTCTCTTTCCGAATCACTGGCTTGGCCACATGATCGACCACGAACACCTGCTCCGGATGCCGGTCGACGAATCTGATCGTCTGCGACAGATGCTTCTCGAAGATCAGGATGTCGTAAACCAGCCCGTAATTCGCAAGCCGAGTGATGCCCTCGTTGAAATCTCCACGCAGGATGAAATCGTCATCGGGCTCGTCGTGAACCACGTGCCGCACCCCGCGAAGCTTTGGATGCGCCGCGAAGCACTCAAGGAAGGGCTCGCCCGCGTTCTCTTTCAGGGGCACCCAGCCAACCACCCCACGCATCCAGTCATTCGCCTCAGCAAGCCCCAGCAGCCACTCGGTTTCCTCGATCATCTGCCGCGCCTGCACGACCACGCTGCCGTCGATCCCAGCCGCCTGGAAATGACTCGCGGCGTGCTCCGGCAGGAAGTCGCGACGGATCTTCGCGTGGTCCTCCGTCATCCAGACGTAGTCCGTTTCGTTGATGGCCCAGAGATGGTGATGGCTGTCGATTTTCATGATGCTCAAAAAGATTCCTCTCGGTGCCACGCTGTCCAGCAACTCCATTCAAAAAGCCGTCGGCATCTTCACATCACACGATACAGAACGACCATGATGACCAGCAGCAGCAAGGCCATGATCCGCGGGTCAGTGACGCCGGTGATTTTACCCTCCTTGAGGAATGCCAGTGGCGAATCCCAGACCAAATTCTTGATATTGGCCTCGGTGGGAGCCGGAGTCACCAGACTGACCGCGACGTAGGTGACCATGCAAAGCGCGAAGAAAATTCCGCCCACCAACATGAATGGAATCGCGACAAAGTCTGTCACCCACTTGGTTTCGGTGAAAAGCGGGATATCCACCAGCACCGCCAACAGGTAAAGCACACCCACGGTCATGTTGAACAACAAGGTGCCGATGGCTGCCTGCTTGGTGCCGCGCTTCCAAAACACACCTCCAAGAAAAATCGTGGTGATGGCCGGAGCAAACATCATCGGGATCTGATTGATCGCCTGAAAAATACTGTCGAATTTATCGCCCTGGGTGGACCACGCCATCGCCAAGAGGATCACGACGATCGATGCGATCCGTCCGGTCCAGACCATGGCCTTCTCAGAGGCATCGGGCCACAGGCGCTTGAGAATATCCGACGAAGCCAAGGTTGCAGTGCTGTTCAAGGCCGCTGCCACCGTGCTGATGAGCGCCGCCAACAAGCCAGCGGCGAACAGACCCATGAATCCGGGTTTGAGCAGCTTGCTCATCAAAACCATCAAGGTCTTGTTGCTGTCATCGCCGATTTCATTCTTGTAAAGGGCGTAGGCCATCATACCGGGCAGCACCATGACGAATACCGGCAGGATCTTCAGGAAGCCACCGAAAATCGCGCCATCACGACCGTCCTTCTCGGTCTTGGCCGCCAACACGTTCTGAACAATTGTCTGGTCGGTGCACCAGTACCAGATCCCAAGGATCGGATAGCCGACCAACACACAGAGCCAAGAATATTCGTTCAGACTACCATCAGGCTTCTTAATGCTCTGCAACACCGTCGGCGAAATATCAGGCGACACCGCTTCCTTGAGTTGGCCATAGCTGGTGATGCCCTTCTCACCCAGCGCCTCCCATCCGAGATAGGTCAGGGTAATCGCACCTGCCAACAGGATGACAACTTGCACCACGTTGGTGATCATCACGGCCCGCAAACCACCGAGAATGGTGTAAAGCGCCGCCACGCCGGCCATCACGACAATCGAGGTGATCACATCGATCCCGAAGAACACCTCCATCAACTCAGCACCTGCGTAGAGACTCATGCCGATATGGACCAGCAAGGCGGAAAGGATGAAAATGACGCCGAGGATGGTTCGAGTCATCGGGCCATAGCGCTTCTCCACGTATTCCGGCAGCGTGCTGAGCTTGCTGCGGAAATAGAACGGCGCGAACACCAAGCCAAGGATGATCAAGCAGAACGAGGCGCCCCATTCGAAGTTCCCCACCGGCATCCCTTCCTTGTAACCACCAGCGGCAAGTCCGACCAAATGGATCGACGAGATGTTCGCACAGAATAGCGAGATGCCGATGATCGGCCAACTCAGAGACCTGCCCGCCAGAAACAGCTGACTACTGGTGGTGTTCTTGCGGAATCCCACAAAGATACCGAGGGCGGTGATGCCGATCAGATAGGCGACGATGATGACGAGATCGAGAGTCGAGATGTTCATGGGTTGAAACCGGGTTCGGAGATGAGCGGGACGTCAGGACGGCACGCATGGCATGGACGGGATGGATGAAAAACGGTGGCATTTAGAAATTTCGAGAGCGGCGGATCAATACCCAACCCTGACATTCAAGCCGCCGAGGCCTTCGACGGCTTCACCTCCCGGTGGAAATTTGCCAAGGGCGAACAGCCCGACGCGACCCGCACGGACCAGGATGACTGCGGCTGTTGAAAAGGGGCTCCAGTCGCAGCTGATTCCTCAAGCCGAGGCAAAGCCGTGGAAATCCGTAAGAATCAGAATTCCAACCCCCATCCCAGCCACGATCCGATACCATCCGAAGATGCCGAGACCCTTGCGGTTCAAGTAGCCGACCATCCACTTCACCGCGATCGCTGCGGAAATCGTTGCCGCGATCACGCCCACCAAAATCGGAATCAGCCCGTATTCATCCCACATCAAAAGCGAGCCACCACCCCAGGTGTCATACTTTTCCCCGATGCCCTCGATTTTCCACACCGCCTTCTTCGCCGTGGCCGCTCCGAGTGTGAGCACACCGAGCAAAAACGAGAACTCCACCGCCGCGCTCAGTCTGAGACCAATCAGCAGCCCACCGAGAATCGTCATCAAACTGCGGCTCGTCCCCGGCATCATCGCCACGCATTGCGCGAAGCCGATCACCAGCGCCATCTTGATCGTGATCTCTGCCAGCTCGACGCCCTTGGTGCCCCCCCCTTTTTTCATCCAACGGTCCACCCACAAGATCGCCATGCCGCCGATAATCCATGCAATGACCACCGGCTTCAGCCCGAAAAGCCGCGCCTCAATCCAGTCGTTCGCCAGCAATCCGATCACCGCCGCTGGCAAAAATCCCGCGACCAAAGCCATCGTCAGCTTCAAGCCCACCGAATCTTTCCCCAGCACCCCGAGGATCATCTGCCTCACCCGCGGCCAGTAGAGCCCGAGCACCGCCATGATCGCGCCGGCCTGAATGCAGATCGCGAAACAATCCGCCGCCGCCTTGTCCTTCCCTTCCAGGCCGATGCCCATGAAGCGTTGAACGACAATCAAGTGCCCGGTCGAACTGACGGGCAGGTATTCGGTGAGTCCCTCGACGATCCCGAGGATGAATGCTTCAATCCAGTTCATGGTAGTGGCAAGGCGCGCAGCATGAAGACTCGTCTGCCGACGGCAAGGGATTTGCGATTGATAGTTCGCCCTACCCGGAGGATGGTGGGGCGTGGCTCTGAGGGTTTGGAAAGTACGATACTTGAGGTTGGTCAGGAAAGTCCATCGACTTCTCCGGCACCGGCGTCTGCGTAATCGGGACTGGTGGAAACCCATTCTCCACCAACTTCTCGACCGCCGCCTCTGGCACCCCTGCCGAGACACCGTCGCTGGTGCCATCTCGATCGGGCTGTTTTTCTCGATGATGCCGATGCCTTTTCAAACGCTGGCCGCCGTTGCCATCGCGACCCGGGCAAAAGTGAACATCCCCTTCACCGTCGCCGCCTGCTTCGTGACCAACCCCCTCACGGAAATCCCGATCCGGGCGAGCCAGTTGGCCTTCGGGCGCTGGCTCCACGAGCACCTCGGCCTCGCCGTGCCGAAAGTTGGTGAAATCGAGTTCCCTCCGGGCTTCTCCAACTTCATCATCGGCTTCCTCGTGATGGGCATTCTCCTCTCCCTCATCTCCTACCCGCTGGTCCGCCTCTTCTCCGCGATCCTTCCACAACATCTACCGATCAAACGGCACCCGATCCGACCTGCCCGCCGGATTAAACCTTCTCGCGAGGAAGCACGTCGAAGGTCCGCCAACTGATCTTGCCGCCGCCGCACTGCGCGCCCAGACGCATCCCGACGGTCACCTTGGGAAATACCAGCTGCTCCGTCACTTTCCGATCCGTGTGCCGGATCCAAGCACCAATGATCAGGCCGATCAGCAACAGTCCGGCCAGCAAACCGGCACCCAAAATCAGCACGCGCGCATTCCAACGCGCCGGCTCGACCGCATCGACTTCCTTGAAAGCCTGATCGATCTCATCGGAGAAGGCTGTGATCAACTTCGCCGCCGATTCCATCGATCCCTTCCCGTCGCTTTCCATCAGCGAGAGCGCATCGAAAATTCTCACCTGATCCTGCGGTGCCAGATCACTCGTGGCAAGCAGCGGCACCTTCTGGCCAGCCTCCGTCACCGCATCCGGCGTGCGGCTCCAGCCAATCTGGTAAACCGAGCTATCGCTTTCAAGGACCAGCACCACCCCAGGTTTCTCGCCGATCCATGCTTCTTGAAGCAACCTCGATTGCTCCTTCAAGCTGGTCCCAATCAGGCTGTCAAAAATCGCGGCATAGATCTGGTAGCCCGTCCGCTCCGAGATCTCCGCCAATCGATCCGACAGCCTTTCCAACTCCTGCGGATGGAGCGAGAAAAGCCGCGCGTCATCGAGGATGCGCCCAGCCGGTGCCGGTGGCATCGGAGCCACTTTTTTCGACTCCTGGGCCACCAGCGGAATCACTAGCATCAGTAACATCAAGCTCACCAATCTCACGCCCGACATTAAGCCCGCCATCATCCCCCCGATCAAGCCGCGACATACCATCAAACTGGAACAAGATCCCCAAGTCGCCCGCGAACGTGATTCCCGCGACCGTGATTCCTTGCCTAGTTCCGGAACCCAAGTCAGCGTCCCGAAATGATCCGACTCGCCGCCCTGATCCTGGTTCTTTCCCTCAGCTCCTGCGGCCTCATCCGAATGCCGTTCCGAGTCCTCGGTGGCGTCACCAAAGGCACCGCTCAAGCCGTCAGAAAACCCATCGACGCCCACAAGGAGCGCAAGGCGAAGAAAGACGCGAAGAAGGCCAAGGAGGACGCCAAAAAGAAGAGCGAGGAAGCACGCAAGCAAAGCGAAAACCATATCCCCACCGATCTCCTCCCTCCCTCGAACGACGGCAACCCAGACCTCGACGCCCTCGAATCCTTGGAACCCGACCTTCCCCCCCTCCCCTCCGAATACCAAGACCTCCCGCCAATCGGCGAATGATGATCGCTAAGCAGGCTTGCGATCGATCAAAACCAACCATTTTTGATCGATGGGCCCCACCCCACCCTCAAGTCGGCAACCATCGCGGAACTGGGTGCGCTCCGCTGAGAGCGCGAGTGCACCCGCTATCAGTTGGTGCTTCTTCCCGTTCCTCCTATTTTCCTATCCGGAAAATAGAGACGTGAAGAGCGGAACTATGGACTCACTTCCATTAGAGGCGGCGAACATCCTCTCATTGCTGCGACAAAAAGCATCCAGGCCAGCACGCCGAAAAGCACCGCGCCCGTCACAATCGTCCATCGCTTGGAGACCATGTCTGCCCGGTGCGTTTCGAGCCAGATCGAGCCGACTGCCCAAATTCCTGGCAACAGAATCAGAAGAAAACCATAGGCTGTGGTGGAAACCTTTTGAGAAAATCGACGCAATCTCAACGCTACGGTCCCGAAAATCCAGCTAACAACGAAAGTCGGGCTAAAGAAATCTTGGCAAGGCGACCCGGAGGGCTACCCTGCCGATCAATGATATTCGCTCCGAGATTGCCTAACACTGCGATATTCCTGCCAACTCCGGAGGTTTTCTCGCCAAAACACCGCCCTCCGGCTTGGCCAATGGCTGGCTTAGGGGCTTACCCTTAAAAGGAATCCACTTGCAGCAAGTAGCAAAAATCGGTCTCCACGTAGCTATTTTTGGTCGATTTTCGCCGATGATGACGAGAAACGCAGCCCCAATTGACTCTCGATCGAGGTCGTCGCGCTTCCACCGTTCCGACCGGCGGCCGTGCCGACCAGTCGGCTTTGCCTTGGTCATCACGCTTTCCATGATGATCCTGCTCGCCCTGCTCACCGTCGGCCTGCTCAGTCTTTCCACGATCGCGCTGCGAAGCGGTTCCCACGAGGCGGCTCGTGCCGAGGCCCAGGCGAACGCCCGGCTCGCCCTGACCATCGCGATCGGCGAACTGCAGCTCGGTGTCGGGCCCGATCAACGGATCACCGCTTCCTCCTCCATGCTCGACACCGTGCCGGACAGCGAGACGACCGATGGTGTGATCCATCCTAATCTCACGGGAATCTGGGAATCTCGTAACGACGCCCTCGGTGATAAGCCCGACTATGACCGGGCCAAGCCGTTCCGGCGCTGGCTCGTCTCCGAGTCGAAGAACGACCGCGTCCGCAGCCTCGACTTCGCCACCACCTCGGATTTCACCGAGCCGGTGCTGGTGGTCGGTGCCACCCCGGGCGAAGGCGACTCGCCCGGCAGCCCGGCTGTCCACGCCGGTTTGGTCCGCAGCGGCAAGGGCGGCTACGCTTGGTGGGTGGCCGACGAGAACTGCAAGGCGCGCGTCGGCCTGCGTGATGAACTTGACCTCGACGACTCGGCCACCGTCGCCGCTCTGCTGGCGAGCTCCGCGACGCCCGGGGCTCACGGCCTGCGCGGCATCGCGGAGTTGGAGGACTTCCCCACTAATTCCAAAGTCTCCGACAAGCTCATCTCGCACGCTTCGCTCGGCCTCGTCGAGGAAGAGGAAGTGCGGCCGCTCCGCTGGTTCCACGACCTTTCCCCGTATTCGGAAAGCGTCATTGCCGACGTCACCAAGGGAGGTCTGCGCAAGGACCTGAGCCTTTACCTCGAGCGCAACGACATCGACTGGCTCGAGGGCTGGGGTTGGCCGGAGGGGAAGACGCGGGCACCGCGCGGCCCGCTCGGTCCCAATGGCGAGATCGCCCTGAGCCACCCGCAGGACTATGATGTGCTGGCGTGGAAATCCCTGCACCATTGGTATCACATGCATCGCCGCCAGATCGGCAGTGACGCGGGGCATCCGCTGATGGCGATGCGCAACTACACTTCAGCGCCCGATCCGATCAGCAACCCGACTTGGAATTCCAACGTGATGCGCATCCAGCCGGTGTTGGTGCGCATGCAGATGATCGTCTCCTACGGAGTCAGGAAGACCGGCACCGCCGCCCGCGGCAGCTACAACTATGACATCTACATGTACAGCTACCCGGTGCTCATTCTGTGGAATCCCTACAGTGTCGCCCTGCGGGTGGAACAGTGGAGCGTGTTCCTCCACACCATGCCCCTCGAGCACAGCTTGTATAAGGGAAGCCAGAAGATCCAACTCACCGGTGGCGGAACCCGCAACGGCAATTACAACTGGGGCTGGCCCGCCGGCAACATGGTGATGCGTTTCGGCGACGCCGGCACGCCAGGCATCACCTTCGCCCCCGGCGAGGCGAAGATCCTCACCTACACCAAATCGCAGGAGGGCGGGTTCCATGCCCACGACATGGTCGAAGGGCTCGAGGCGTGGACTCCGCCGAGCTCGCGCGACCCCGACGGCCACGTCGGCCAGCCACGTAAGCTCGCCACGGTCACCGCCCAGCCGAGCGAGCAGATCCGCATCGAAACCACCGGATCAAGCTGGAACAGCAGCTCGAACTCCTACCAACAGTTCCAGACCACCTTCGGTTTCCGCTGCGAAAACAAGGCGGTCCACCGCGGTCACCCCGACCGCTTCCGTCAGCAGATGTTCTGTAGCCAGGTCTGCTGGCGACGCGAAACCGACAAGGGCAACCCAGTCGCCGACTTCATCTCGCAGACGAATTTCCCCGGTGCAAGCTTCCAAGAACTCGACAACGCGCCGACGCCTTTCATCCACCTCGACGTGCGGCTCAAGACCCTCGATGAGGCCCGCTTGCCCAACAAAACCTGGCTGCACAATATCCCGCAGCACCCCTACGCCGCCGCCACCTCGACCTCCAAACACCGCGAGGTCGATGCCGCAACGAGCTTCTTCGCCCACGCCTACGACGTGAATTTCGCGCAGATCAACGGCATCGAGGGAGTTATCCAAAACGAGCCATTCTTCGGACCTAGTAATCGCCCCGGCGGCCGCCCGGTAATCGTCGCCCAGGATATCCCACTGGCTCCGCTGACCTCTCTGGCCCAGCTCCAGAACCTCCCGCAGACTCCCATCGAGGGGCTCAATTGGAGCGGCTATCACTACCAGAACCACGCGATCGGCAACTCCTATGCCTCGCCCGGCCTGCGCGCCGACGAGATCAAGGCCCGCCACTTTCCCTTCTACCTCGGCCAGTATTTCCCGTGGCAGTCAGGCGATATCTCCGGGCGCTTCTACAGCGGTTTGACTTGGTTCAATAATGCCGACTACACGGTCGATATCGCCCCTGCCGCAGTGATCGATCGCAGTTACGCCGCCAACCACCTGCTCTTCGATGACTACTTTTTTTCGTCGATGGCCGCTCAGGAAGGAATGATCTACTCCAGATACGGGCGGGAGCGGGCACTGCCTTCGGTCGTCTCGGATTTCTTCAATGGCGAATCCCCGCTGCCCAACGCCTGCTACCGCGCCCACAACGGAGGTGTGGAACCGGACAAGCTCGTCGCCCGCCTCGCCGGCAGCCGCCGCGGCGTGCCGGCCGACGCCCACCAGCGGGCCGCCGCCCACCTGATCACGACCGGCGGCTTTAACGTCAACTCGACCTCGGTCCCGGCCTGGACCGCGATGCTCGCGTCCTCCCACCTGAAGCGTCCGGTGATCCTCGGCAATCGAGGCCGGCTGCTCGCCGACGATCGGGCAAGCTTCGTCGTCTCGCGCTTCAGTGCCCCGCTGATGCGCGGGGGTGCCGACAATTCCGCCGGCAGCGAGGACTCGCGCTGGATCGGATACCGCGAGCTCACAGCGGACGAGCTCGTGGAACTGGCCGAGGCCATCGTCGAGCAGGTCAAGACCCGCGGGCCCTTCCGCTCGCTCGGTGAGTTCGTCAACCGCCGCCTCAGCACCGACCCCGACCTCGCACGCTACGGCGCGATCCAGGCCGCCCTCGAGGACTCCGACGTCTCGATCAACGAACGCTACCGGGGCGTCGAGAACGAGATCACCCCGGGTGATCTCAGCGGCGGAAAGTACAAGGCCAACTACCGCTTTGAGGAGGCCGCCCTTGGTTCCCGCTACCAAGGCACGCCGGCCTACATTTCCCAAGCCGACATCCTGATGCCCATCGCCCCCATCCTCAACGCCCGCTCCGATACCTTCCTTATCCGCGGCTATGGCGAGTCGCGCTCCGCCGATGGCAATAAGGTCCTCGCCCGTGCCTGGTGCGAGGCGGTCGTCCAGCGGATCCCAGAATACCTCGATCCCTCCGACGAGGCCCATCTCCCGCCCGCGGAACTCACCTCGAAGACCAACAAGATCTTTGGTCGACAATTCATCATCCAATCGTTCCGATGGCTTGCCCCGAGCGAAATCGAGGAAACTTCCACATGAAATTCTGTTTGATCCTCACCCTGCTGGCTAGCGTCACCTTAGCGCCTACCATCCTGGCCCAAGAGAAGAATCTCGAGGTCGAATTCCGGGTCACCCGCTTCGATCCTGCCGACGGCGAGCCGCCCACCTTTGAGGTCGGCAGCGCCACCAAGCGGGTCGACGTCGAGATTCCACTGACCTCCATCGCCGGGCCGTTCAAGGTCCGTTTGCGCGACGGACGGTTCCTCGATTTCTGGCGTGGCGACGGGGAAACGCCCGAAATCGTGCTCACCATCACGGAAGCTGAGCGCAAGGATCTCCTGCTGTTCTTCGTCCCGTCGGGGGAAAGCTTCAAGGTGATCAAGGTGCGCACCCCGGCCAACGCGATCGGCGGCGGCGACCGCTACCTGATCAACGCATGCAACAGCCAGATCGCGATCAAAGCAGGCAAGAACGAGTCGCTTTATCTCGACCCCGGCAAGGGTGGGGTGGTGCGAGCCCCCAGCGACGGCGCGGCCACCATGCCGGTGCTCGTCAGCATCAAGGCTGCCGAGAAGTGGAAGCTCGCCACCACCGAAACTTGGTATTTCGACGCCCGTTTCCGAAAATTCCTCTTTGCCTACCCCTGCCCGCGCACCGGTCAGCTGTGTTTCCACGCCGTGCGCGAGCGGCTTTAGACGGACCACGGAGCCCGGTTGTCGCACGAATTGGGCGGGAGATGGTCGACGCCGCCATCCGGTGCCTCACACAGACGCATCATAAAATCACCAAGAATCAACCTCCCGACCCACTTGAATTATCAGCCCGAAAAAGCTCACCCGCCTCCTCGCTTGGAAACACACCAGCTTCTCCATCCACCACGGCGGCGAAAAGCCCGTGCCCGCCCACGACAACGCCGGCCGCAAACGCCTCGCCGAATACCTCATCCGTCATCCTTTCTCCCTCCAGAAGATCACCTCGCCCGTCCCCGAGCGTCTCATCCCTCCGCCCAAAGCCGCCCGCGTGCCTGAGCCCCAGCCACCGGCCGAGATCCTCCTCATCCCCGCCCCGCCGAAGCAATCCGCCCGCGACATGCGCCCCCTCTGGCGTGACCTGATTCTCAAGATCTGGGGTGGCGACCCGCTCCAGTGCCCCTGCTGCAAGGGCACCATGAAACCCGTCCGCAAAGTCATCCGTCGCGAGGAAATCGAAAAACGCCGAAGGCTTGTAGGCGTTTTGGACAGGAACCCGCCCCGCGGGTGACGTGCCCCGCAGGGGTGAAGGGCCGTGGGGCGGCCCTGAATCAATTTTTCCTCCGCCTCCACCGCCTTTGGGAGGGAATCGTCACACTCCCGCGCCCGCCACCGCCACCCTTCGACATCGACACCATGGAGCCCATCGAGCCACCGTGGCAGCCGATCAAAGAATGGATTGCCGACGGCGAACCCGACCTCGACTGGTTCAACCGTCCCCGCAATCCAGCCAATCCTGACCTGCACGGCTTCGACCAAAGCTCCAGATGGACACCCCGGGAAGTGCCATTGGACGACGAACTTCTCCTGGTCGTCGATGCGGAACCACCTCCGCCAGACGAGTTCGCGTAGGGGCTTCGGTGAAAGATCAAAAGCTCGCCACCTCTTCAGAAGTGCCGGGCCTGAGGGTCCACGTCCTGGATGCGGTCTTTTCAGGCACCACCAGCTCGCAAATCGCCGGATATCGCCTCGAAGCTTGCCAACCACCCGGATCTTTCGGTATCCCGTCGGCGAGTGTTCCAAAACAGCGATGAAATCCGCCCCTTCCTCCCCCGCACCCCCGGCCTTCGGGGCTCCTTCCACCGATCCTTGAGAAAGCCAATTCCTAGCAGCAAATTCCTAGCAGCCAGCAATAAGTTTGTAGGATTTTTGATCTTTGCCCTTTCCGCCGCAATTCACTCGGCGGTTGCCGACGACCTGGCGACCCGATTTCTCAACCCTCCCGACTCGGCCCGGCCAGGAGCTTACTGGTATTTTCTCGATGGCAACCAGGACCGCGATGCGATGATTGCCGACCTGCAGGCAATGCGGGATGTCGGGATCGGGTCCGTCATTTTCCTCGAAGTCAACAAGAATGCCCCCCTCGGGCCGGTTCATTTCATGAGTGAGCAATGGCAGGACAACGTCGCCTACGCCTTTGTCGAAGCGGGTAAAATGGGGATGCAGGTCCTGCTTGGCACCGGGCCCGGCTGGGCCGGAAGCGGTGGACCCTGGGTCAAGATCGAGAACTCCATGAAACACCTCGTCGGCTCGGCGGTGCAGGTCAGCGGGCCTGGCTCCGTCGATCAAGTCCTGCCAGTGCCTCCCCCTCAATCGGCCAACAAGCACGCGGGCATCGCCCCGGCCCAGGCCAAGCTCCGCCAGCGCTGGTTTCGCGACGTGGCAGTCTTGGCCTTTCCCACTCCCCCAGACGGAGTGGCCAAGGTCGACCAGGTCAGTCTCAAGACGCTGAAGGACATCCCTGCTCCCCAGTTGAGGCCGAGTCCACGCTTCGTGATGCCGATGGAGAAATACAACGAACCTGGAGCGTCCAAGGTATTTGATGAGCGCCAAGTCGTGGATCTGACCGCATTGCTACAGCCCGACGGCCGAATCCAGTGGGAAGCCCCAGAGGGGGAATGGACGATCATGCGCTTCGTCGCACGCAGCACGGGGCAGACCACGCGCCCTGCGCCCCGCCCCGGGTTCGGATTCGAGCATGACAAATTCGACGGGGAAACCTACCTCGACCATTGGCAAAACTACCAACAGAAGCTGATCGATAAAGTGGTGGCGCTCGGCGGTCCCCTACAACTGGGCCGGGGACTCACGGCCATCCACCTCGATAGTTGGGAAATGAGCGCACAGAACTGGACGGAAGATTTCCGCCGGGAATTTCAAGAACGCCGGGGTTATGATCCCCAACCGTTCTATCCGGCATTCATGGGCATGGTGGTCGGGAGTATGGAAAAAACCGAGCGCTTTCTCTGGGACCTGCGGGTGACTGGCAACGAACTGGTGCTTGAGGAATATGCCGGTATGATCAAGAAACTTGCTCACCAGCGCGGACTGCTTTACTCCAACGAGCCCTACGGCCTGAGCCCGGCCAGTGATCTCGACCTGGGATCCATCGCGGACATTGTCTCGGCGGAGTTCTGGTCCATCCCTCCCATGGCCGACCGACAATTCAGCTGCATCGAAGCCGCAAGCATCGCCCATACTGTCGGACAGGAGATCGTCAATGCCGAGGCCTTCACGGCCCACAAGGAGACCTTCTCCTTTACTCCCGCGAACATGAAAAACCAGACCGACTGGGCCCTGGCCATCGGCATCAATGGCTTCATGTTTCATACCTACGTGCACCAGCCGTTGGGAGAAGCGGCCCACCCCGGGATGAGCCTGTGGCGCTACGGTCTTCACTGGAACCGCAATCAGACGTTCTGGGACTACCTGCCGGCTTATCACCGTTACCTGGCGCGATGCTCGTATCTGTTGCGCGAGGGCGAGGCGGTGGCCGATATCCTTTATCTTACCCCCGAGGGCGCACCGGTCATCTTTGACCCGCCGACCGATGCCATGGAGGGAGAGCCCGTCATGCGCGATAAGAGGGGCTATTCCTTTGATGCGGTCAGCCCTCGAATCCTCGGTCTTCGGGCCGAGGTCAATGAGGGGCGCATTGCCTTCCCCGGAGGCAGTTCATACCGGGTTCTCGTTCTGCCGGATGTCCCGACCATGACGCCGGAGACCCTGGCTTGCATCGAGCGCCTGGTCAAAGCCGGCGCTACGGTCATTGGTGGCCCCCCGGCCAAATCACCGAGCCTCGTCAACTACCCCGCCTGCGATCAAGCGGTCGCCTCCAAGGCTGCCGAAATGTGGGGTGCCTCCTCATCCCCGGCCACCGTCACCCGCGTCCCGCTCGGTCGTGGCGCGATCTACTGTGGTGGTGCGCTGAAGCCCACCGGGGAGACCTACCCCAGCTACGCCGCCACGGCCGCCTTGCTTGCCGAGATGGGCCTGGCCGAGGACTTCACCTCACCCTCCGCCAAGCTGCGCTACATTCACCGCATCACGGCCGATTACGACCTATACTTTGTCTCCAACCGCAGCGACGAGCCTCTGGCCACCGAGGGTATCTTCAGGATCGAGCGCGGCGTTCCCCAGCTATGGGACGCCGTTACCGGGGAAACCCGGGCACTCGAGGAATACCAACACGAAGGCGCCCTCACCCGGGTGCCGCTGACTTTTGCGCCCTATCAGAGCTTCTTCGTGGTCTTTCCCCATAAGTCCGATCCTCATCAGCCCAAGCAAGACCCTGCCGCCAACTTTCCCGATGTCGTGCAAGTCAAGGTGCTCGACGGTGGATGGAAAGTGGAGTTTGATCCGGCAATGGGAGGTCCCGGGACAGTGAACTTCGATTCCCTTGTCGATTGGTCCCAGCATCAGGAACCGGGCATTCGCTATTACTCAGGTAGCGCAACCTACCGGAAAAGCTTCGATCTTCCACAAGCGGAACAGATGGGGGGAAAACGCATGTCCCTCGATCTCGGTAGCGCGTATGACATTTGTCGGGTGTCCCTGAATGGGAAGGATCTCGGTATCGTCTGGACCGCGCCTTGGCGGGTGGACATCACCGACGCGGTCCGAAGCAAGGGAAATGAACTCGTCATCAAGCTTGCCAACAGTTGGGTCAACCGACTGATCGGGGACCGACAAGCCGGCGACAAAAACGCTCGCAGGCTTTCGTGGAAGTCAGGCTTGCTAGGCGGGAAGACTTTTTCATCTGGGCGCTACACCTTCGTCACCCATCAATTCCTCAATGCCGACTCGCCACTCAAACCGGCGGGCTTGCTTGGTCCAATCAGCATTTTATCCGAAAAATGACCGCCGTCCGCAGGACGGGTGTAAAAGGTAAAGTTTGCTGCCTCAGCAGAGGGAGGAGAGGGAACGAGGGCGACCATGAGATCGCCCATCGATGAATGAAAAATGCGTCCGGCGACTCGTGCCAGCGCTGCCCATGGGTGAGCCGACGGAACGGGGAGCTGGGGATGGTTGGTAGGGAGTCATGGTGAGGCGGAGGGAGTTAGGCGGGTTCGGTGGCCAGATCGGCTGCACTGCGGGCGCGGTGGAGGGTGGGATCGATGACGGCGCGCATGGCTTCGAGTTTCTCAGGCACGCCGAGGAAGGCGGCAAGCGGTGGCAGGGCTTCGTCCGGGTGGTGGACGAGATCCGGGTCACCACTGTGTGGCAATTTGTCGAGTGGCGGCAACAACAGGACCCTGCCACCTGCCTTGAGTTGCATCCGGCGCATCGGTCGCTCCAGAAGCCACTCGTCAGAAGCAAATTCCTGGCAGTAGTCATGGTGCCTGCCACCGGGTTTGGCCGCCTGCCTGAATGTGCGCCTGAAGCAGTGCTTGCAGGCGTTTCGCTTGTTTGGATTCCGATCCGATCAGGTTGGTGGTTTCGTGCGGGTCTTCGGCGAGGTGATAGAGCTCGAAGGGGCTAGTGGTGTCGTTCTGCATCAGCTTCCAGCCGTCGGAGATGACGGCATGATAAGCCTTGCCGAAATATTGGCCGCCTTCGCGGCGGACGAAGTAGAGGTCGCGCTCGGGCGGCATGGCTTCGTCCATGATCAAGGGCGTCAGACTGAGGGCCTCGAGGTCATCGGAGGGTTTGCCTCCGGCGAGTTCGATAAAGGTCGGGAAGACGTCGAAGACGAGGCCCTGGTAATCACTGCGTGCCCCCGGTTTCACCATGGCCGGCCAGCGCATCATGAACGGCACCTTGAGGCCGCCGTCGTAGTGGTCCTGCTTGCCGCCGCGCCACGGATCGTTGTTCTGCGCGTGGGCCAGAGAGCCGCCATTGTCGGAGGCGAAAACAACCACGGTGTTTTCGGCCAAGCCCTTGTCATCGAGAGCCTTGAGCACACGACCAATGGCGGCATCGAGGTGCTCGACGAAGGCCACGCTGTGCATTCGTTGCTTGTCCATCGAGGGGTGGCGGTTGCGCACTTTTTCCACCCACTCCTTGGGTGGTTGGATCGGGAAGTGCGGGGCATTGTAGGCGAGGTAGAGGAAGAACGGTTGATCGGCTGCCTTTTGGCGTGAGTCGAGGTAGTCAATCGCCCAGTCGCTGAACATCTCGGTGGCATGAGCCGTCGGTTGGACCACTTCCTTATTACGGCGCAGGTAGTTGATGCCGTGGCGCGTGCACTTATAGTAGTCGTTCATCATGTCGCCTAGAAAGCCGTGGAAGAAGTCGAAGCCCCGCTCGTTCGGTGTGTTTGGTGATTCGAGTCCGAGGTGCCACTTGCCGACGATGGCAGTGTGGTAGCCAAGTCCCTTCAGGGCATCGGCGAGTGTCGGCAATTTCGGGTCGAGGTAACCCCATGAGGCTTCGGGTTGGGTGCGGATGACGCCTGGTACGCCTGCTCGGTCGGCATAGCGGCCGGTCAGCAGGGCGGCTCGCGATGGCGAGCAGACGGTGCAGTTGGCGCGCATCTGGGTGAATAACATGCCCTCGCGTCCGATGCGGTCGATGTTCGGTGTGAGCACGTCCGATTTGCCATGAGCCGAGACGTCGCCGTAGCCTTGGTCGTCGGTGAAAATGATCAGGAAGTTGGGTTCGTTGGCGGCCTGACTGGCGGTCAGCATGAGGGCGCATAGAAGTCCTTGGAAATACATGGGGTGACGGTTTGAATGACGGGATTTCGATTGGGCTGATGGAGAATGCCATTCCTGCACCACGGGGCAATGCAATCCGGTCGAAGGGTATTGGCCGTTTCATGGGTGATGGGCCTGCCGTCCTCCTTGGTGACGGGATAAGGTGCCCCGTCCTACGTCAACTCGCGGTGCATTGCCTTGAGCCTGCGGTCGAGCAATGCCGCATCGCCAAAGCACGGTCAAACCGGAGCGAAACGGAAACCAAGCGTCGCGCAAGCTCTCCAGAAGAGATGAAGTCAGGCAGGTTCCCGGTCGGAATCTGACCCGCAGGTCCTCAATTCGCGTTCACCTCCACGTCATCGACGTAAAAGCCAGTGTAGACTCCAAAGTCATCATTGCTGTCAAACTGGAAGCGGATTTTGACATTCTTATTAAGCGCCACGTCGGGAATGCTGACAAATCTGGTGGTCCAACCGGACGCAATCCCCTCAATGGAGGTGACAGGGAAGCTTCCGTCGATGATTTCGGCGTCCCCGTTGTCGGCGTCCAAGAGTCGCACCGACCCCACGTCACCCAGCATGTCGGTATCGATGTAATACTGGAAAACCAAGATCGCTCCATTGGCAGGGATCGCGATGACAGGGGTGGTCAGACTGGCAATCGCGGACGTGGTATAGCTGGCAGTGATATTGGTGCCGGCACAGTACGAACCACTTGCTGCGGCATCCGGGCCTTCGGGCGGTCCACTCGAGGGGTCATTCACCTGCCACACCGTTCCCGCTCCGTTGCTGGTGGCACTCCAGTCAGCGGGAATCGCGGCGGCCGAATCAAAATTCTCGCTGAGAAGAGGCGGCAGATCCTTCTCCACAACCGCGAAAAACCGACGGGGTTCACCGCCTAGACTGACGGTGCGTCCCGGAATGTCGGTGAGTGTTGTGGTGACTCCCTCGTCAGCAGGAATATCGCTATAAGGTGGGTTGCCCCCCGCGCCGTCAGGATCCCATGGCTCCCAGCTTTCTGGCGGGGTCGCGAGGTCGGGATTGCTGACCAGATCATAGAGCCTGCCGAAGTTGCTCTCCCACTCGAAGTCAAAGTTGCCGGGAGTCGCGCTACTGGGCCTGATCACCAGTTGAAAATCGTCTTGGGGACCACCGACTCTCAGCTCCTCGGAGATCGCAACCAACGGCTTTTCTCCGGAAGTCAACTCGGCCCGCCACGCCTGACTCCAGTCCGTCCATCCCGACCACGCGATTCGAACGGAGCCATTGTCCGCACCCAATTCGTTGCCGACATGGACCAGGCCTCCACCCAGCGTGCCGAAATGCACGTTCTTGTTCTCGCCGCTCAAGGTCTTCGGCGCCCCGCTTTCGGTAAAGTCGAGATCCCACAGATCATCGGCATCGATAGCGATGATCCCCTGATTGGAAATGTTGATGACCGGGCCCGTGATGACCGCGTTGTCGACCGCGTTGGTGGTCGCGGTCGATCCCATGACGAACCAGTTCGCTGCCCCCATTCCGTTGGAAGATGCATCCTCCTGAACGAAGGTGTTGTATTCGGCGATTTCGGTCGATGTGCAATCCGTCGTTGCCGACGTGATGTAGACTAGACCCTATTCGAAAAGCCATTCGGGCAGGGTGATTTTCGAATTTTTAGTTGATGCGGGCGGTCTGCAGAGGGTGCCGAGGGCTTGCGGGAGGTGCGCAGCGCCTTTCACTGGGAAAAATGGCCCAACACCCTGACTAGATCTCAAGTTTTGGGCGCAATTCTCCCATGACAGTTGAGATATTGCGGTGTCAGGTGTCCGAAGTCAGGCCACCTTCTTCAATTCTTCCAGTCGTCGTTTCCCGCAGCGTTGTTTCATCAGAATCATGC
>CAZVMS010000103.1:0-6682 GCA_964628795.1 uncultured Haloferula sp.
TGGTGGAGTCACCGTTGAAGATGGTGGGCCATTGCTTGAAGGCCTTGTTGGTGGTCAGGATGATGGAACCGCGTTCGTAGCGGGCGCTGATGACCTGGAAGAGCAGATCGGCTCCGCGCTGGTCGATGGGCAGGTAGCCGAGGTGGCTGAGGGAGTTTTTGGCGGCAGTGGCGGCGAAGGGTTGGCAGTGTTCCCTGATGAAGGGCAGGCGCAGGGTGGCGAGATGGCGGTCGAGGATTGCGGGATCGGTTTTCATGATGATGGTTTGTTAGGCGATTTGTTAGATGGTGTCGTATGGGGGGAGGTCGGCGGTGGGGAGTTCGAGGAGTTCTTTGACGTGGTCGGGGTCTTCGAAGTCGCGGTGGCGCTCGTAGCAGCGGGGATGGGTGGCGACGAGGTTATGGGCGTGATAGAGGCAGAGTCGGTCGGGGAAGGCGTGGAGGGTGAGTTGTTGGGAGGCGTAGAGATGGGGGACGGAGTAACGGTTGGTATCGAGCACGATGCGGCAGCGGTTGGTGACTCTAACGGTGCGGGCGACAGATATGTCTCCGGGCACTGGCGGCAGTGGATGCAGGGCGGGTTTTTCGACGGAGGCGAAGAGTTCGGCGGGTTGTTTGCGGGTTTCCTTGTGGTCGCGGACGTTGGCGATGGTGCCGAGCCACTGGCGTGCGGCGGTGTTGATGGCGCTGAGGCTGTTAGGAAGCTCGAGACCGGCGAGCAGGTTTTTCTTCACGTAGCCGACGAAGTTTTCGACGCGGCCTTTTTCGTTGGCTTTGCGCACGGTGCAGGCGCGGGGCTCGAAGCCGTAGTGGGCGGCGAAGTCGAGGTAGCGGGGATTGAAGACGGCTTTTTGACCAAAGCGGTGGCTGAGGACTCCGGCCTTGAGGTTGTCGATGAGGATGACGCCGGGCGTGCCGCCGAAGAATTCGAGGGCGTTTTGGTGGCAGGCGAGGAAGTGTTCGGTGGCCTCGCCGCAGGTGAACTCGACATAGGCCATGCGGCTGTGGCAGAGGACCATGACGAAAAACGAGAGTCGGCGGCGGGTGGCTCCAAGCGTGATGGTGCCGGCACTGCCCCAGTCCACTTGGGCGGCCTCGCCGGGTGCGAAGGCGAGGCTCAGGAAGGCGGGGTGACGCACGGGCCTAACGGCTTTCACATAACTCTTCACGATGCTGAAGCCGCCGGTGTATCCCTCGTCGGCGCACAGCCGTTGATAGATCTGGGTGGCGCTGTAGGGGTGACGTTCGAGCCAACGGGTGATGGCGGGCTTGAAGGGGTCAAGTTTGCTGGCGCGTTTGGTAGCGCGGCGGCGCGGGAAGGTGTCGAGGCCGGCGTATTTGGCGGCGGTTTCGGGGTCGATGCCGAGTTCGCGGCCGATTTGACTGGCGTTGAGGCCGTGCTCTTTGTGAAAGAGCCGGATCTGACAGTAGGTTTCGTAGCTGATCATTCCGGCTCCTCCATGATGGCTCGCAGGATTTCGGCGGCGCAGCGGGTTTCACCGGCGCGGGGTGGCGGAGCGGGTGCTCGGTCAAGGGCGAGCCCGGGTTCCAGGCTCAGGACTTGATAAAACGGCGATTGGTGGGCGATGAGCCCGGCAGCCACCAGTTCGGCGCGCGCCTCGCGCAGTTGGGCGGAGGAAAATGAGAGGATCTTCCCGGCGGTGGAGTCGGAGTAGTAGCTCGCGCCCTGGGCGTCTGCGACGGTGCAGAGGAACAGGTAGAGGGCGAGCGCATGGGATGAACGGTTCTGGATGTGGCGGTCGCGCACCAGGCGTTGGTCGATCCAGCTAAACTGGCGAGGCACGTGGCGCAGCCGCTCGGGGCACAAGATGGGCTTGGTTTTCATAGTCTGGCGAGGGTGAGCAGTATGTATGAAGCGATGGGTCATCTAGGCGGTGACTGACAGAATACTCCGTGACCCTTGACGCATTGCATCAAAGGGGGAAGGGGATCCTCTTTTCAGCGATGACTTCAGTCCAGGTCCCAAAGGGTGGGGGAGGAAGGTAGGCGGATCGCTCAGCCGAATAGCTTCCGGCCACTCCGGTCAGCACCTCCATCGAGTTGGTTGCCGCTGCTTTGACGCCGTCATCGGTCGCTCGGCTGCCACCGAAAAAGTCATTGCCCGGCCACGAGACATGATCCTAGGCGACGATGCTGAACAAGCGACATTCGCTGAAGTCGTCGCCAGCTTCCCCGTATGCACGTGGTTCACAGAGCTGTGGTTTCCCACCGCTGGCATCCAGTAGAGGACGCACCAGGAACGGAATTCCGTGGATCTCTCTGCGGCTTGGTCGGCACTCCGAGTAGGGATCGTAATGGACGGCTTTCAGGTGAGGGAAATCCGCCCCGTGCCGTTCCAGGAAATTTACCAGAGCTCGCTCCAGAGCGGCTCCAAGCTGACCTTGGAAGCGCCCTGCGAACTGACCACATCCGAGCCCGGGAATGGTGAGGAGTCCGGGACGGCCTGATGCCTTTCCGTGCGCTTCGATGTGCTGAAAGGCAGGAAGGAGCCGCCGGAGGTAGAGGGCGTCGTAGGCATCGTCATCGAGGGTGCCATCGTCCCGCACCACTTCCTCCCAGTCTGCAGGGATGCTCCTGCCGCTTACCCGGAGTAGCGCACCGGGCGTGAAGATGAGCGTTCCTTCAAATGGCTGTGAATGGACCTCAGGACTCGAATGCCAACCATCGTCGAAGATCGTCACGTCCATCGCCACCGAAACGTCACTCAGAAGCTGGAGCTCGATCGCATTCCAATCCGACCCATCCCCGGCGACCGCGCTTTCGGCAAAGATCAGTGGCTTCTTGGATCGCAGCAGGGCGCTGAGAAGTGCCGCGCCGGTGAGCGTTTCTTCATCGACTGCTTCCAGATTTGAAAGCACTCGCTTCCCCGGGATCGCTTGCCCTTCGACCAATGCGCATCGATACGCCGACAAGGCCTTTCGCGTGGCGTCAGGGATGAGAACATGGGATTTCATCGTTTGGTCAGGACTGGCTGAATACCTGGTCACGGTGCCATGTGAGGTGGCGGATGGAAGGTCGGAGTTGGACGCCAGCGGCAAACCGAAGCGGCTGCTTGTGCCGTGCCTTGAGCCACTCGGCTTCCGGGCCCCATTCGGTGAAGACTTCATCCGCCACGAGAACCCGGTGCTGATCATCGCTCGTCCACAGGCCCTTATCGAACATCCAGTGAGCGTCTGGCGAGAGCGCGAGTCCGTTGTCGGGTTGATTGTTTCGGCTTTTGGCAAACGTGTGAATGTGGGCTGCCTCCACGATGCTGTGTCCTTTCCTCGTGTGGGCTCCATAGCCGGTGAGCGCGCAGGTGAATCGATACTGCGTCACCACCGTCACCCGGAAGCGGGCATCCCGGCCGACGGCTTCAATCGTGGGGTCCGAGGCGGGGAGTTCAAATTCCAGTTTTCTCAGTTTGGCAGGCGTGAATCCGATGGCGGTAAAAAGCGCGTACTGCTCGGGCTCGGGAAACCAAGTGGTGATCAAGGTGTGTCGAATCTGGTCGCGCTTTTGTTTGTCGTTCAGGTCTGTGAGGAGGCACTCGCTGAGCAGGACATGGTCGGTGCTGTGCGGCCCTCGGCTGGGAGTTCCTTCCTTGGTCCTGGCTTTCCAGAAGCCTTGGGAGCTGAGGTGGTAAAAGGGGAGATCAAGGCCGGGTTGTCCGCCCCATCGTGGTTGGCAGATCGCCCAGTAGGAATCAAAGCGAAGCCTGAGTTCCGCTGTCTTGTGCTGGAGCGGGCCATCAAGCACCCCCTCCTCGGCAAGGTCGCACAGGCACAGCAGCAGCAGTGGCTTGTGAGGCGCGTAGCGGGCCTTGCCCTCGCCTTTCGAGCGTTGGACGTTTGGATGGAGCTTGGAGTAGGGAAGGGTCACAATAGTTGCGAGGGAGTTGAGAACTTCGGTCCATTTTCGGGATCACTTCTTGATTTGAAACTTCGCCGCCACGGTTTTGAGGTCCTACTGAGTGGTCGGAATCGGTGAACTCAGATGGACTGAGATCAAGTTAAAGAAGTTGTTCCAGCTTTCCCTCCGCAATGAGCTGCTTGAAATACTGACTCAGAGCTTTCGGTTCCTGGGAGTGACCCAGCTCGACCCCGACTTCGATGTTCTTTTTCTGGGCGGCCTCGGTGAAATTGGCAGAGGTGATGAAGCAGCGTTCTTCGTCGGCGATCACGAACTTGGCGTGCATCGACGCCCGGTCCATGGCATTCATGTGGAGCGACTCAGGAAAGTACCAAACCGCTGGCATCAGTGGCCATGGCCAGTTCTTTGAAAACTCCTGCCTCGCTCCTTCGAGGAGATCCTCACTTTGTGTCCGGTCTCCGTATTTTCGCGCGACATTCAGAATGAGTGTCACCTGAAGCTCGGGAATCCGGGTCATTGCATTGTGAATCGGCTCGAGAATCTTGTCTCCCTGATAGAGGGCGAAGGTGGCCAGCATGAGTTCACGCTTCGCGTGTTCGACGACCTGGGTGAATCGGGCTCCCATCTTGAGGTTTTCCATTCGCGCTGTGGCGGGACCCGTCACGACGAGTGTCTGGGTCAGCGAGACGTCCCTTGCGTAGCGGCGTGCATCAAGGATGGCATCGAGCATTGCCACGACAGTTGCGGACGAATGGTTGCCTGTTTTGATGAAGGAGCAAAGTTCGGCGACTATCTCAGGAGGAGCACCAGAGCCGATCAGCGCATTTTGAGTTGTCTCGAACTTGAGGGAACCACTGGCGAAACCAGTTCTCAGTGATTCCAGATTACTCACGGGTAGTCTGACAAACGGGTTCATGTCCCGGTTAGATTGAAGAATTCACAGCCCAGTCCTTCCAAGGTGGTAACCACCAAGGAACGGTCGAGATACTGGTTCATCTGCTCACAGGATGTCTCAGGGAGGTGGGTGCAGCAGTGGCAGGCGCTGCCCTGAAGCCAGTGGCTTGGGTTGTCCTTCTCGGGCTTGGTATGAGAGCAGACTGGGTCGGCTGAGCAGATGGATGCATTTTGGATGGTGTTGAGGAGAATGGCGCGGATCCGGTCGGCGGCGTTCACCAGCCCGCCAAGCGTTCCCTCTGCATCGGAGCTTCCGGTGTAGATTAGAATCCCGAATTCCCCGGCGGATGCATCGCAGTAGATCCGCTCTTTCAGAGAGCTGGACGGGTAGCCGCACTCCAGCGTGATTTCCTGGATCAGCAGGTGAGCCAAGGTGTGAAGCATGTAGAAGGGAGCACCGTGGAACTTGTAGTCATCCTGTCCTCTTTCCTCAGCCTTGAGGGCGAACCCTGCTTTGAGATCCTCCGAACGATTCTGCACCGAGGATTTTTCCGACCACTCGCTGATGCGTGCGGCGGTAAACTGTAGGAAGATTCCCTCTCCCCGGTTTTCAAAGGCGGGGATGATCTTGATTTTGTCCTTCGCCAGCGGTGCCGGCTGGAGCTGGAGATCGAGTTCTCCGTCAAGAGTGGTGCCCCGGGACTCAAAGCGCGTGAAGCCCACCTGAGCGACGACTTCTCTCAGTCGGTCCACAAGGACGATCTGATCGAGGCAGGCTAAGAGAACAGGGTCAGTGCTTACAGTAAAGCACGCGGACGCCTGAGGCCCGAGTTCCTCACCTCGGTCGGCGAGCGGATCAACACCTATATGAGTGCTCGGATCAGGCCGGAGGACACCTACCACGGCCACATCGTCGAATCCATCGACAGCAGCTCCATGGCGCTCGACGACACCGAGGAAAACCAGGTGGAATATCCCCAGCCGACCAGCCAGAAGCCCGGTTGCGGCTTTCCCGTCATGGGCATCATGGGAGTGCTCAACCATTCCCACGGCGGATGGGAAGACTTCGCCAACGGCGAGCAAAGCGCCCACGACGCGCCGATCTTCCACAAGCTGCTCCACTGCTTCAATCCGGGTGACATCCTCTGTGGTGACCGCGCCTTCTGCACCTACGAACTCATGTCCACGCTGCAGGGTAGGGAAGTCGACACCCTGATGCGCCTGCACCAAGCCAGGCACCGCATCCTCGACTGGCGGAAAGGCAAGAAGATCGACGCGAACCAGCGGCTCTTCATCTGGAAAAAGCCTGCCCAACAGCCGACCGGCAGCACACTTGATGCGGCTGGTTGGGCTGCGCTTCCCGACGAAATGACAGTTCGTCTGATCCGGTTCTACTTTGAAGATCGCGATGGAAAGAAGCGCCGCATGGTGCTTGCCACCACCCTGATTGATCATGAGAAATACGACTGGATCGAGCTTGCCGCTCTCTATGCTCAGCGCTGGGATATTGAGCTGCGCTTGCGCGACGTGAAGACCACGCTTGGATTGGAACATCTGCGCGTCAAGACGCCGGAGAACGCACGCAAGACGCTGAAGATGGCATTAATCGCCTACAACCTGATCAAATCAGGCTGTCAGGAAGCGGGCCATGCAGCAGGAACCGACCTTCGTCTGATTAGCTTCAAGGGAGCGCTTGATACGATCGTGGCGAACTCCGCCCGCTATCTTCGCAGGCAGAAGCATGTGATAAAGATTCGAGAGATATGGGAATCGACGATAGAAATGATCGCCGAGAAAGTGATCCATTTCAGACCCTTCCGGCACGAGCCCAGGGCAAAGAAGAAACGACCGAAACCCTTCAGTTACCTGACCAAACCGAGGGCGGAATACAAAGAAACGCCCCATCGCGGAAAACC
>CAZVMS010000104.1:0-4482 GCA_964628795.1 uncultured Haloferula sp.
GTCTATGACGGAGTCAGACAACAAGAAACCAATCATGATCGAAGTTCCACCTGCGCGCATTCTCGAGGAGCCCGGTGCGGTAGTTCCGCACGCCGGGATCTGCGAGGGGGGCGTCGGGCAACCGACGTCCCTACCTTAATCAACGTCAACCTTGCAAGCGAAGGCGGAAAGCCATATCGAATGCGGCGATGAAGCCATCGGTGATCCTCGCTCTTACCCTTTGTTTCAACGCCTCACTGCTCGCGCAGGATGCAGAGCCGCAGGCGGAAGAGGACATCGAGAAGCTGCTTCCCATTCCGAGCACCGAGTTCATTCCGCCACCACCGCCGAAAGAAGTTCCGTCGATCAAGGTTGAGGCGGCGACGACGCGGACACTGCCGACCCATCAGATCACCGTGCTTCGTGGTGAGGCTTCCACCTTGCCGGACATCCCGCTTCCGCCGGAGCCGAAGCCTTCCGTTCCCGGCCCGGTTGGCGAGCCGCATTATCTGCTTTCGTTCGGGGCGACGGTCTATGACCATCGCATCAGCCATGTGAAGTGGTATGATCCGCGCACAGAGAAGCATTTCGAGGCGTGGTGCGGTTGGGATTGGACCTTGCTTTCACCCATGCCCGAGATCGTGCTGGGTGAGCGGGTGAGTTCGTTTCATCTTATGGCTTCGAATATCGACACGGCAGCAATGCGCCGCGCGGGGAGCGAGCTCAAGATGCCGGAGCATCCCGAACTGGTTGAGGGATCGTTCTCCATCACCGAGGGCGATGAGAACGATCCCGAGGCATTGAAGGCTTTGATCGCGATCCGGGATTTCTACCTCAAGCACAAGGAGAGGCTCGGGCAGATTCGGCAGGCGAGGGAAGAGTATCAGGCGGCTGCCGCCGCCTGGCACGCCGCCAACCCGCCGAAGCCGCAGAGCCACACTTTCTGGCTGAAGCCGCATCGCGGCAGCCGCTATCTCAAGGAGGAAGGGGGCGAGCGATGAGATCGCGCCTTCTTGCCATTTTTACCGCCGCAGTTGCAGTGGTTTCTCCTGTAGTGGCGCAGGAGCAGAACTCGGAGATCATCCGGGTTGATCCTGACATGTTCCTCCGGTGGTATGGCCACGACGACCGGACGTATTTCGTTCAGGTCTCCGACCCCAACGACCACCTCCGCAAGTGGACTTGGGCACCGATCATCGAGACCGGGAACAACGAGGACATCAGCTATGAGGTGGACGGCACGGCGGACAAGAGCTTTTTCCGGCTGTGGTTCAGTGACCAATTCACCACCGATCCCGACGGTGACGATTTCGACTACGACGGTCTGAGCAACTGGGATGAGGTTAGCACCCACCAGACCAATCCCCTCAAATGGGACACCGACGACGACGGCTTGCCGGACGATTGGGAGATTCTCCACGGACTCGATCCGAACGATGACGGCAGCACCGATCCGGCCAACGGCGCGAACGGTGATCCTGATGGTGACGGCCTGATCAATCTGGATGAATACTGGTATTACGCCGATCCGAATCTCGCCGACACGGATGGGGACGGACTGAATGACTTCGACGAAGTTTGGGTTTACTACACCTACCCGGATTCGACCGATACGGATTGGGACGGCCTTGATGACTACGCGGAGGTTTTCACCTATGGCACCGATCCTTGGAACTGGGACACTGACGACGACACACTCGAAGATGGTGAGGAGGTTCTGACGCACGGCACCAATCCGCTGGAGATGGACACGGACGGGGATTGGATGTGGGACGATTGGGAGCTTGCCAACAACCTTGATCCGACGGATGCCGCCGACGGTCTTCTTGATGCGGACAGCGACACGCTGGCGAACCAGCTTGAGTTCGTTTTCATCGATCAGGGTTACGACCCCTTCGTCGCCAACAACGCGGCGGCGTTTCCATGGGCGGGCGATCCCGATTGGGATGGCCTGACCACGCAGGTGGAGTTCGTCACCCACCTGACCAACCCGCGCCAGCACGACACGGACGGGGACGGGGACGGCATGAACGATGCGTGGGAGATCGCCCACGGCTTCAACGCCAAGGTGAACAACCTCAAGGCAGGTCCGGCCAACCAGCATCCCGACGCCGATCCTGACGGAGACGGCTTGACCAACGGCGAGGAGAGCGGCATCGGCACCAACCCGAACAATCCCGACACCGACGGCGACGGGGTGGACGACAAGACCGAGAACGACCAAGGCAGCAACCCCAACGATCCGAACGACAGCCAGCCGCCGCCCAATGGGACGGTTCCGGCACATTTCACCTTCGGCGATCCAAGCGGCAGCCATTCGGAGAAGTATCGGGTGCAGCTCACGCCGCTGGAGGGCGATCCGATCGGTGTGCGCTTCCGCACGAACCGCCAGTATGGCCAGCCGCAGACCGACACCCTCCATCTGCCGAAGGGAGCCAAATACAAGGTCGAACTCATCCACATCGGCAGCAGTCCGAGGTATCGAGACACGCCGAAGCCGGACTACGACTATCAGCTTGAGGTCGATGAGGACGCGAACTGTCTCGTTGTGGACGACCCCGACGGGATCATGGGCTTCAACAACGATAGCAATTCTTTCTTCGCCTCCGGGAAGGACGCGACGCTCTACGTGCCGTTGTTCAAGCCCAAGGAGGTTTCTTTCTCCGCATCGACCGTCGGTGATCTTACCAGCGACGACACCAGCGTCACCTATGACGCTCCGCATTGGCAGGACGGCAACGACGACGGCGACGCGGACGACCCGGGCGAGCGCAAGTATCCCATCGCCTACGTCCGCGACACCCCGCCGAGCATCGCAGGGAAGATCAAGGTCAAGCCCTCCGGGCTGACCTCGGTCAGCGGTTTCTCTGCGAAGATCAAGGTGACCGGGCCGGGAGCCATCGAGATCGATGAGACAGCAGCGATCATCGGCACCGACGAGATCGAACTTCCAGCGACTCCATCCACAGGCAACTTCGTGAACGAGATTGACTACATGAACCCCATGACCCTGACATGGGAAGTCGACGTCAATGACGAAGGTCATTGGTGCGAGGCGGGAGACACCGCGAACCGGACGTATGTGACTCTTGGAGTTCCAACGACCGCTTTGCGCCAAGAGACGCTTTTCGACATCGGCTGCCGCAATGCGGATGGCGAAAGCGTTTCAGCAACAGCAGTCGATAAGATATACTTGGAATTCTCGGATCAAAGCGTGCAACGAATCGATCCATCTACAGGATCACTTGATGGGGTTGATATGACGTATTGGAGTCCAACTAATCCAGCACCACAGCCGCAGTGCTGGCAAACCGAGGGACTTCTTGCGCTTGGCGACGGAAGATGCGGGGCATGGGCGCGCTTTTTGAGTGACTGCCTCGCGATACAGGCGATTGCCTCTGACGTAGCAGTAGTCGATGCCCCTGCCATACAGAATCCAGCCCAACTTCAGACAGACATAAACACTCATCTCCCGCCCGACACCTACCAAGTATTACCCATATTCTTTGTGAAGGATTGGGATCTATCGAATCCGAATCCGTTTAATCCTATTGACCAAAACGGAGTGGAAGGCCAGGGTAATCCAAATCCTAGAGCGGACTTCGATAATCACGCCATTGTCAAATTTAACGGCGAGTATTACGACCCATCTTATGGCAGCCCAAAAACTGCTAGCAAAGTATCGTGGGAAGATCAAAGCCTTGATGGCTTTGGTGCTTATGTCTTTGGACAGACATCAGGAACGCTTCATAAATGGAAGGAGCGTCTTGACCCTAAAGGAACACTTGAAACCACAATCAATCCATGAAAAAAGTAATAACATTTATTTGCCTCATCTGCGGAGCAATGGCTTACGCTGACGAGCCAATCGAGAAAAATCTCGTATCGATGAAGCGCGGGAATTCAACCTACAGTTATGTCCGTATTGACCATGAAAAAAGTATTGAATGGCAACTGCGCCACCAGCCATCAGGCGATGTTGTTTTTCGTTTTCTTCACGACAAGCAAAAATCTGATTCCTCAATATTCACATATTCGAATCTTATTGATGTCGTTCGAGAAAAAGATCAGGTCGGTGTTCTCTTAAGTTTGGATATTGGTTTGCTTTATGTTCGGGGCAGCCGGGGTGCTGATGGGGCATGGACAGAAACTTGGAGACAAAGAATAATTGGAGCATCGGGGCCAAATAACAATATTACTTCAATTAAATTGGAGAGCCTCGACACAGTTGGGATTGCCTCGAAAGACGGCGGGAACAATAGATTCGTGCTTACTAAGACCGAGGTTACGAAGGATGGTGAGGCTTACGCGCCTAGCAAAGGGCTCTCGGTAAAAGGAGGTTCGCCAGAAAAATCCAAATAGCAGAACCCCAAAGATAGCTTCGGGCGATAGCCCCGATGCTATCCGTTGTTGAACTGGCCCAGGCCGGTCGGGCGGGCGCGGTTACGGGCGCTCTTGCGGTTTCAATTCGCGCCTCAGAGTCAGTGACTTAACGCTGCCATC
>CAZVMS010000105.1:0-12172 GCA_964628795.1 uncultured Haloferula sp.
ATTCCGTGAGACTGCGACGTTTGGCAGCGATAACATCTTGCAAGCGCCGGCGCATGCTGCCACAAATCTGCGTCGGAAATCCGCTCAGGAACGGTTGGTTTTTGGTCACACAGGATCTAACCGGAACGGCGGATTTCCGGCGACTCTTTTATCCCGAGATCCGGCTTAAAACCGCGCCATTCGAGTCAAACACTTATTTTTGTCATCAAGTATCTGAAGAACTGCATCTCCAGCCGTCGAGGGGAGGCCGGAAGAATGTGGCGGGTGATCAATGTCCTCGATCCAGCGAGCTTGAAGGAGGTCGCGTGAGGAGCCTGTTCCCACGCACCCAAGCGTTAGGATAAGGGTAGCACCGACCTTTCCCATCATGGCAAGACGAGCGATTCCGAGGTTCCCTCGAGGGAAACCTCATGGAGTCAGAAGCACCTTGCCTGATCTGTTAGGATCGGACAGGCGTGCCAGGGCCGATTTGAAATCCTCCAAGGCGAAGGTCGAATCGACGGGGATGTGGAGCTTTCCGGAAAGCATCTCGCTGGCGAGACGCGTGTAGGTGGCGTCGATTTCCTCACGGGGAGCGGACTCGATCCAGCGGGTGATCCACAGACCACGGATCTGGACGTCCTTGAAAATCAGCAGGCCGTTCGGGATGGAGAGCGGCCGCAGGGCCATCGCGCCGAAGGTAATTTGGGTGCCGCCGGGGGCGAGGCATTTCAGTTGTCGCAGGGCGCTGTCGCCGCCGACGCAGTTGAAGGCGAGCAGGGGTGGAACCGAGCCGCAGATGTCGTGGATGGAAGTGGGGACATCGGCATCATCGACGAGCACCTGGTCGGCGCCGGCGACGATGAGCTGAGGGATGAGTTCAGCGCGACGTACTAGGTTGATCGTACGAACGCCGAGCGACTTCGCCAGCGGAATGACGCAGCGGCCAACACCTGAATTAGCGGCATTTTGGACGATCCATGATCCGCGGGGGAGCTTCGTAAAACCGGTGAGCAATCGCCATGCGGTGGCGGGGTTGACCTTGAGCATCGCGGCTTGCAGCGGATCGATGCCTTCGGGGAGTTTGAAGAGGTGGGAAGCGGGAATCTGGACATGGGTCGCCCATAGTCCGGCGCGGCGGAGAAAGATGCAGCGATCGCCCGGCTTAAAATCTGGTGAGTGGCTTTCGACGACTTCACCACAGGCTTCGATGCCGGGGACGGACGGCAGCTCGGGTTTCACCCCATAGGTGCCTGCGATGAGGTTCAGGTCGGCAGGATTGATTGGGCTGGCGAGGATTTTGAGGCGGACCTGTTTCTCGGTCAGATGGGGAAGCACCAAGTCGCGGACTTGGAGAACCTCCTCGGGCTTGCCGAATTCGGTGAATTGGAGCGATTGCATGACTGCCGGTAGTCTGCACCCGATTGCTCAGGGAAACAAGCCGCGCTGATCTTTCACCTCCGCCACGGTTTTGATCGCAAGCGCTTGAGCGGCTGTTCTTTGTGGGAGGTTTTTCTGTTTCGCGAAGTTCAGGACGCGGGTGAAAGTGGCTTCCAGCATCGTTTCGAGCCGGGTCAGCACCTCGCGCTCGGTCCATTGGAAACGCTGCAAATTCTGAACCCACTCGAAGTAGGAAACGGTGACGCCGCCTGCATTGCACAAAATATCCGGGATGAGGAAGATGTCGCCGCGTTCGGTGATGATCTGATCGGCGTCGGGAGTCGTCGGTCCGTTCGCGCCCTCGGCGAGCACCTTGCACTTCAGCTTTGGCGCATTCTCACGAGTCAGCGCCATATCGGTGGCTGCGGGAATCAGCACGTCGCACTCTCGGGTCAGCATTTCAGCGGGGTCGATCTCCTCGGCTCCGGTGAAGCCGTTGACACTGCCGGTTGCGGTGACGTGGGCTTGCAGTTTGTGCAAATCAAGTCCGGCGGCGTTCCAGACCGCGCCGGTCACATCGGAGATGCCGATGATTTTCACGCCATAGGAGGCAAGTGTTAGAGCGGCGTAGGAGCCGACGTTTCCGAAGCCTTGGATGATTGCGGTGGCGCCATGGATTTGCACGCCGAGTTTGTTGAGCGCGCGTGAGGCAAGGAAGGCGACGCCGTGGCCGGTCGCGCGGGTGCGGCCGGCGGAGCCCTGCAAATTGAGGGGCTTTCCGGTGACGATGCCCGGAATGAAGCGCCCGGCGCTGGTCGAGTAGGTATCAAGCATCCACGCCATGGTTTGCTCGTTGGTCCCCATGTCCGGAGCCATCACGTCGATGTCCTCACCGATGAATGGCGTGATTTCCATGGTGAATCGGCGGGTGATGCGTTCGAGTTCACCGTTGCTGAGTTCGCGCGGATCACAGGCGATGCCGCCTTTTCCACCGCCGAAGGGGAGGTCCATGAGCGCGCATTTCCAGTTCATCCACATCGCTAGTGCCGCGACTTCACCGAGCTCGACTTTCGGGTGGTAGCGCAGTCCGCCTTTGACCGGGCCGCGTGTGAGGTGGTGCTGCACACGGTGGCCGAAGTAAACTTTCGTGGTGCCGTCATCGTGTCTAACGGGAACGGTGACGGAGATGATCCGCTTTGGCCATTTGCAGCGTTCGCGGAGTTCGTCTTTGAGATCGAGGAAGTCGGCAACTTGATCAAACTGGGTCGCCGCCATGGCGAAGACTGGGTTTTGGAGCAGCTCGGTGCGCATGGGTATTTCTTAACAAATGCTCTGAACGGCGGCGAGCTTAACCCACCGTAAATCGAGCAGCTTTATCCCGTCCTCGTCGATTGAAGAAGGCGCGTGGACGGAGAGACAAGACGTGTGCTTGGTGCGCTACATGTCGGGAAAAAACTGGCGAACGAGTGGATGAAGATTGGAGGAGGAAAGATCGGTCCGGAGTTCGAGATCGGCCACCAGCTTGGGACCGCTCACTACGAAAAGAATCTCGTTCAGCTGATCAATACCCTGCGGAAAAGAGCCGGTAGCGTGCTGCCGGGCTCCTTGCTCAGCTGGCCACGATGTTCACCAAGCGGCCGGGGACGACGATGATCTTGCGGATCGTCTTGCCCTCGGTCTGCTCAAGGACTTTCGGAGCCGCTTGGGCGGCGGCTTCGATGTCTTCCTTGGAGGCGTCTTTGGAAATGGTGATGCGGTCGCGGAGCTTGCCGTTGACTTGTACGACGAGTTGGACCTCGGTTTCGATGAGGGCTTCCTCGTCGTGAGTGGGCCATGCTTGGGTGGCGAGTTGTTTGGCGATGAGGCTGGAAGCCTCAGCCACGCGCTCGTTGAGCTCTTCGGTTAGATGCGGTGCGAAGGGGTTGAGGACCGACAGCAGGAGGGTGAACTCTTTCAACGGCACGACCTCGGCCTGGGTGAAGGCGTTGGTGCAGACCATCATCTGGGAGATGGCGGTGTTGAAGGACATCTTGGCGATGTCTTCGGTGACCTTCTTGACGGTTTCGTGGACGACCTTGAGCAGCGCCTTGTCGGTACAGGGGACGTCCTGAAGTTTGTTAGAAATGGTCCATTCGCCGGCTTGGTTTTGCTCCATCGCGACGCGCCAGACGCGCGCGAGGAAGCGGGCGACGCCTTCGACGCCTTTCATCTGCCATGGCTTCACTTCGGTGAGCGGGCCCATGAACATTTCGTAGAGGCGCAGGGCGTCGGCACCGTATTCGTGGACGACGGTGTCAGGGTTGACCACATTCCCGCGCGACTTCGACATTTTCTGTCCGTCCTCGCCGAGGATCAGGCCTTGGTTGACGAGCTTTTGGAAGGGCTCGGTGCTGCTGAGGTGGCCGAGGTCGTGGAGGACCTTGTGCCAGAAGCGGGCGTAAAGGAGGTGGAGGACGGCGTGCTCGGTGCCGCCGACGTAGAGGTCGACCATGCCCGAGGGGAGCGTGGGCGTCTCGCCCGCGGTTGGCTTTGATGAAGAAGAGGGCGGGACGCCCGCGCTCCCCTGTCCTGACCAGTATTTTTCAACGTCTTTGCCGATGAAGCGCTCGTTGTTACTAGGATCGCAGTAGCGGAGGTAGTACCAGCAGGAGCCGGCCCACTGGGGCATGGTGTTGGTTTCACGCTCCAGCGTGTCGCTGTAGTTGATCCAATCGGTCGCCTTGACTAGCGGGCCGCGTGGGTCGCCGGTGGGCTTGAAGTCTTCCATTTCGGGCTGGAGCAGCGGTAGTTCGCTTTCGGGAATGGCCGAGTGTTCGCCGGTTTCCTTGTTCCAGAGGAGCGGGAAAGGTTCGCCCCAATAGCGCTGACGGGAGAAAAGCCAGTCGCGGAGTTTGAACTGGATCTTGCGAGCGCCTTTCCCTTCCGCTTCGAGCCAGTCGATCATCTTGGCTTTGGCTTCAGCGGTGGGGAGACCGTCGAGGAAGCCGGAGTTGATGGCGGTGCCGTACCCAGAAAAGGGGAGCGTGGGCGTCCCGCCCTCTTCTTCCTTCGCTTCGCCAAGCAGAGCATAGCTCCCTTCTGGCAGAGCTGCCTGCTCAGGATTTTTCCGAATGTAATCCTCCACTCGATCAAAGTGCTTCTGGCTCCGCACAAGTCGATCGTAGTAGTCGCCCTGCCAGAACGATCCTTCGAGACCCTTCGCTTTGTTGATCGCTTTACCGGTGAAGCTTTTCCAAGAGTGAAGAATATCGGAAAGGCTGTGATCTCCGAGTGGAGAAAAAAGAACGTGAACGTGATTGGGCATCACAACGGCCTCATGCAGAACATACCGGTCACCATCGAAGTGCTTGATGGCATCGACAACCAAGTTGTGCAGTGCGGGTTCCTTGAGAAGGCATGCGCCTGCACCCGCATCGAGCCATTGTTCAATGCGGTCGGTGAATTTCTGATGGTAGGCGGCGGATGTTTCTTCCGACCAGGGCTCGGGGTTGTTCTGTAGGAAGGCTTCCTTTTCGGTTTCGAGCTGAACGACTTTTTCGTGCGGGAGGCTGTCGGCTGTGCGCCAGGTGACGAAGCAAGTGGTCTCGCCCTGTTGCCAGTGGGGGAGCTTGTTTTTGGTTTTTTGGGTGTCGGCGGTTGATGAGTAGAATTGGGCGGGACGCCCAAGCTCCCCTACCACTGGGCGGACTGGAATGCCGTATTGGAGCGCGAAAGCATAGTCCCGCTCATCGTGCGCCGGAACCGCCATGATCGCGCCGGTGCCGTAGCCCATCATGACGTAGTCGGCGATCCAGACGGGGATCTTCTCATGGTTGACGGGATTGATGGCGTAGGCACCGGTGAAAATGCCGGTTTTGTCCTTGTTGGCTTCGCCGCGGTCCATGTCGGACTTGTTGGCGCACTCGGCGATGTAGGCATCGACGCCGTCCTTCTGCTCGGCGGTCGTGATTTCCGCGACGAGCGGGTGCTCGGGAGCGAGCACCATGTAGGTGGCGCCGAAAAGCGTGTCGGGACGGGTGGTGTAGACTTCGATTTGGGATTCGAAATTTGCAATCTCAAATTGCACCGACGCGCCTTCGCTGCGGCCGATCCAGTTTTTCTGGAGGAGCTTGATGCCTTCCGGCCAGTCGAGTGGGTCGAGTTCGTCGATCAGGCGCTGGGCGTATTTCGTGATGCGCAGCATCCACTGGCGGAGTGGGCGGCGTTCAACGGTGTGGCCTTTCCATTTCCATTCTTCGACTTCTTCGTTGGCGAGGACGGTGCCGAGGTCGGGCGACCAGTTGACGGGCGCTTCGTGGATGTAGGCGAGGCGGACCGCGTCGATCTGCTCGGGCGTCCATCCCCGGGCTTCCAGTTCGGTGACGGGGGCGGCCTTTTGGGTCTCCTCGTTGAAGTAGGATTGGTAGAGCTGAAGGAAAATCCACTGGGTCCAGCGGACGTATTCGGGGTCGGTAGTGGCGATTTCGCGGTCCCAATCGTAGCCGAAGCCGAGCGATTTCAGTTGGCGTTTGAAGGTCTCGATGTTGGCCTCGGTGGTGACGCGTGGGTGCTGGCCGGTTTTGATGGCGTACTGTTCGGCGGGCAGGCCGAAGGAGTCCCAGCCCATCGGGTGGAGGACGTTGAAGCCCTGGCGCAGCTTGGTGCGGCCGATGATGTCGGTGGCGGTGTAGCCCTCCGGGTGGCCGACGTGGAGGCCGCTGCCGGAGGGGTAGGGAAACATGTCGAGGACGAAGAACTTCGGCTTGGAGGCGTCGAAGTCGGCATCGCCGGGGTTCGGGGCACGGAAGGTCTTTTCGGCATCCCAGAGCTGCTGCCATTTGGGCTCAAACTCGTCGAAGGGGAATGGTTTGCGGAGTTCGTCGGACATGGTGAAAGCGGTCGAAGGTCTAAAGGTCCAAGGTTGGAAAGTCCTCCCGTGGGGACGCGGAACTTGGCGGACGGGACTGAGCTTGAAAAGAAAAACCCCGCTGGGCTGGGATGGTCGGTGCTAGCGAACGACTTCGACCTTCGAATCTAGGACGAAGCAGAGACTTGCGGGCTCCTGCGTTTTCCTCGATCGTCTCTGTCACCGGGCGGTAAGATCTTTCCGTCCTCGTGGGAAATGGTTATGACCAGCCCGTGAAGCTAATACCTGTTCTTCTTTTTCTCGCCAGTGCTGCCCTAGGTAGCGATGGGAAGCCCAACATCCTTTGGATCACCAGCGAGGACAACTCGGCTCATTGGCTGGGATGTTATGGCAACGAAGAGGCTCAAACTCCGCGGCTTGATGCTTTGGCGAAAGAAGGAATCCGATTTCAACACGCCTATTCGAATGCTCCGGTGTGCGCGGTGGCGCGTTCGACGATTCTGAATGGAGCCTACGCCGTGACCCAAGGGACCGAGCACATGCGCAGCCGCCACCGGATTCCGGCGAAGTATCAGTCCTACGTTAGCTATCTGCGGAAGAACGGCTACTACTGCTCGAACAACAGCAAGACGGACTACAACTTTCAAGGGAACGACAAGGCGGTCTGGGATGCTTGTTCTCCGAAGGCTCACTACAAGAACCGGCCGGAGGGAGCTCCGTTCTTCGCGATCTTTAATCTAACAGAAACTCATGAGAGCTCTTTGTTTCCTGCAAAGAACCCATCGAAGCCGTCGCGCTTGAAGCCGGAGGACGTCACGGTTCCTCCCTATCTTCCGGATTTACCGGAGGTTCGTTCGGATGTGGCGAAGTATCATGATCGGGTGACCGTGATGGATCGTAGGGTGGGTGAGATTCTCGATGAGCTTGAGAAGTCGGGATTGGCGGACGATACGATCGTTTTCTACTACAGCGACCATGGCGGGATCCTCCCGAGGGGAAAACGTTACCTCAAGGAAACGGGCGTGAGGGTTCCGATGATGGTCCACGTGCCGGAAAAATTTCAGAAGCTTTCCCCGTTCAAATCGGGTGAAGTTGTCGATGAATTGGTCGCCTTTGTGGATTTGGCTCCGACGATGCTATCGTTGATCGGTTTAGAGGCTCCGAAGCAAATGCAGGGGCGCGCTTTTCTTGGTGAAAAACGCAAGGAGCCAGCAAAGGACAGCATGGTGTTTCTGTATGGCGATCGCTTCGACGAGATCTATGGCATGCGTCGCGCTCTGACGGATGGTCGCTGGAAATACATCCGCCGCTTTACTCCTAACAAGCCGGCCGCACCCTACAGCTACTATCAATTTTCGATGCCGTCGTGGGTGGCCTGGCGGAAGGCATGGCAGGAAGGAAAGCTCAGCAAGGAATATGCAAAGATGTGGGAGGCTCCGCAGGAAGTGGAAGAGCTCTTCGACCTCGAGGCCGATCCTTGGGAAATCAAGAATCTGGCGTCCGATCCAGCACAGGCTGACAGGCTTGCGGCCATGAGAACTCGTCTGAAAAGCACGATGATCGAGGTTCGTGATACCGGTTTGATTCCCGAACCCATGTGGGATGAGTTGATCGGAGAGGGAACGATTGCGGACTATGTCTCGGGTCCGGATTTTCATATTCAGGAAGTGGCAAAGCTTGCGTTTCTTTCGGGCGATGCGGAAGGCGCTGGTGGCGATGTCGTGCTCCGCACGGAGTCGAAAGTCGGTGATGCCGTCATTCGGAGCTGGGTGCTTCAAGCTTGTCTCTTCCACGGCAAGGCGCTGATGGAGAATCCAGAGAAAGGCTTGCAGGACAAGCATTCCATCAATCGGGTGATGACCGCGCAGTTGCTGTGCATCATTGGCAAAAAGGAGGAAGGAGCAAAGGCACTGTTCGAGGAGTTGACGAAGGACATCGGTCCGGATTCCATGCTTTATCTCACCAATGCCATCAACGACCTCGATCTATTGGGTGAAGTTCCACGGAAGTGGGCGAGAGAAGTCCTGGCTGACAAGAAGGCCGGCGAGTATTTAAAGCGCTTCGCGAAGCGGGTGCTTGGCGAATCGTAGCGAGTCAGGTGTAGCAGGCTCGCCGCAGGCGAATCATGATCGACAAGCATGGAATCAAGCTGATTCTCGGCTGCCGATGGCCAGACCGCCGGTGAAATATCGCAAGCGACACCGCAGATAGGCAGCCCGGTCGAGGCGACCGCCTTTCTCGAGGAACTTTCAGCGCCGTCTCTCGAGAAGGGTTTTAGGGGAGGGACATTGAGGAACTTCCACGAGGATGTGGTGCTTTTTGAAGGAAGGGACACTCGATTGCTTATCGCGCTTATCGTGTTGGGGTGGGCGATAAAAGGAAGGGGGGATGAGATCGCGGCCAGTTCCTTCCACTTCGTTACGGACAACATGTTGAAATCCGGATCGAAGTGGCGATTGCTTGGACCTCGTAGAAACCAGAACCGATTGGGTGAGATTCGATCCCTTCGTTCCAGCCGCTCTTTCCAACCCAAACCATCCCTCCATTATGTCCCAGCAATCCACGTCTCGTCCTTTTGCGCGGACCGCACACGCAATTTTCGGGAGCCTCTTCGCGCTATGCTCGTTCAGCGGCATCGCCGACGCGAGCATCGCCTACGGCAGCATTAACAACTTCGACACCGTCAATGACACCGGGCAAGAGTGCCATGGCTTCGAAATTGAGATTGAGGACTGCCATAGCACCGACATCACCTACACCTACAATTACAATCATTACGGTGCACCACGGATCGAACAGGATGACACGGACCCCGCGCATCCAAAGTGCCGGATCCGCTGGGAGAGCAAAAAGAATCCCGACGGCTCATGGGCGGCCTACACGGCGATCCCGAGCGGACCGATCAGTCCGACCAATGGTCACATGTTCACCAATCCAAGTGTGAACTTCGGCGGTGAGCACTTTGGAGTGGGGTATCGCGTGTCGGCGTCGGTGGTGAAATACAACTGGCTCATCGATAACGGCGGCGGCGTGCTCGTGCATGGCGGTGCGGTGCAGGTTGCCACACCGACCTTCACCTACTTCCCGCCGGTGGCCGGGAATCCCGCGCCAGCCCAGGTGCAGGCCGTGATCGCTCCGCCACCGCCGCCGCTGCCTCCGGTGAAGGAATTCGGCAAAGCCCTGTGGGTGAAGGAGATCAAGACCACCACGCACAACAACAAGGAGATCAAGCTGCGCGAGCTTGTCAGTGATGATCCGAACGATGCGAATGACAAGAACTGGGCCAATGGCGAGCCGGATGAGGTCGAGGTGGAATGGCGGATTTTACAGGACAAGACCAGCGCCGCCGACGGCGGTCCGAACGGTCAACTGGCTGCCGCGCCAGAGGATCTTCCGAATGGTGACGAAGTGGTGACGCGCCGCTATGAGTTCTACAAATACACCGGCCCTCTCGATGCGGAGAGTGGTGAGGCGATGGCCGATGCTGTGGCTGCGGACAACCTGCATGGCACCGGCATGAGGACCTACAATGATCACATGGTGGGTGGCGAATGGGTGACCGTCACGGAGGACATGGCAAATTATGAAATTGTGGGAGACTTCACCGGTTCGCAAATGGCCGCCGTGGATGTGGATGCCCCAGTCGGGCTGATCGACCACGTGGGCGAAGGCCGCGTCAATACAGCATTTGCCGCCCGCACGATCGTCGTCGAAGGTGGCGTAGCATTCACCTCGGTTCTGGAGGGTGCATTGCCTGCCGGGATGGCGTTTGATGAGGTGACCGGAGTCCTTGACGGCACTCCCACCGAAAGTGGTTCGTTCCAGTTCAAGGTCACGGCCAGTGATGCGATCAATCCGGACGTTTCGAAAAACTACACGCTTCTCGTCGCCGACGCGGGTGCCGCTTTGCTACCTGCCAGCCTGCTGGACACGACCACAAGCCCGGTTGGCAGCGGTACGACGACAGGGGACGGATCCTTCGACGTGGAGGCGAATGCCACGGTGTCGGCGACACCACTGCCAGGCTTCGCCTTTCTGAACTGGTCGGACAATGGTACCATCGTCAGCACCAACCCTTCCTACACGCTGGCGATGGATGTGAACCATTCGCTTGTCGCGAATTTCGTGCCCGTCCACACCATCAGCACCAGTGCGCTGCCCGTCGCGGGTGGCACAAGCACCGGTGACGGCATGGTCAATGATGGGGATCGTGTCACTGTGGTCGCGACTCCCAATGCGGGCTACACCTTCACCAACTGGACCGAAAGCGGTGCAGTGGTGAGCAGCAGCACGAGTTATGGTTTTGTGGCAACAGCGGACCGGACACTCGTGGCCAACTTCACTCCGACTGGGGGAGGTGGCCCGTTCAGCATCGTCGCGGCGGCGTCACCAATTGAAGGCGGCAGCGTGACCGGTGATGGTTCCTACGCCAGCGGTGGCAATGTCACGCTTCATGCGGTGAACAATGCAGGTTACAAATTCACCATGTGGACCGAAAGCAGCGTTCAAGTCAGCACCGCCAAAGACTACTCCTTTACTGCCACGGCGGACCGCGATCTCAGCGCCGTCTTTGTGCCCGCCCTGAGTATCGGTGTCTTAGCATCGCCACCCGAAGGCGGACTGGTCGAAGCGGATGCGCCAAGTTATGAAGTGGGTGATGGTGCGGACGTGCAGGCAGAGGCCAATTCGGGCTATACCTTTGTGAACTGGACGGAAGACGGCGTGGAGGTCAGCACGGACAGGAAGTATGCCTTTACCATCACCACCAGCCGCACTCTGGTCGCGAACTTCGTTTCACAGAACAACGCCATCATCACCTTGAGTGCCATACCACCCGAGGGTGGCAATGTTGGCGGCGGGGGCAGTCAAGCCATCGGCGCGCCTGTCACCGCCTTTGCCATCGAAGCCAATGGCTACAAATTCACCCACTGGAGTGAAGACGGCATCGCAGTGAGTACATCCCCAAACTATCAGTTCACTGCGGGTGTGAGTCGTGCCCTTGTCGCCAACTTCATCCTCATTCCTGTCACCGGAATTCACGGAACAGAGAACGCAAACGAGATCGAATTCGAGTGGCCTGAAACCGCCACCGGCTGGATGTTGCAGGAAAGCACGGATCTCTCCAAATGGGTCAACAGCACCCGCGAGATCCGCATCAGCGGAGGGAAAAATCGTACTCGGGTCAGCACGACAGAGGCCCCCAGTGTGTTCTTCCGCCTTGCGAAGCCCTGAGCGTTTGCCGTTGCAACCGTGATCGAAGCGCCTTCCCGAGCGGGGTGCGCAGCCGGCTCCAGCAGCGGCCCGTTTGCGCAACGCCAAGGCAAGCTATCGGGGAACCCTCAAGGGTGAAATCGGCGAGCTCTGAATCCTCTCCGGAGTGTTGGCTCCGGAAGGCATCTACCAAGTGATGGAAAACGGCTATCTGGTCGTCGCCCGCGCAGCGTGTGAACGAGTTGAAGCTTGAGCAGGTTCTTGTCCCGCTTCACCAGCACTTTGATCAGCCCATAGGTGCTCGGCTCCTTGCCTTCCACCTTGGATCGGAAGCCGGTTTTGAAGGCAAAGCCGATGATCGACTCGCCGCGATCCGCCTGCAGCTCGCGGAACTCCGCCAGCGTCAGATCCGCATGAACGAAGTTCGGCTTGGTGTAGTCGATCTCAGTCATCTGTTAACGGAGAGCCTCCTCGGCATGAGTCGTGGGTAAAAAGCAGGCAGTCAGTAAGGGAAGCAGGCGCTTCACGGTCCCAATCCGGAGAGACTACCCCATCTTTCGCCCGGCGAAACGGGAAAATCTTCGATCATATCGAGCCATTGCCGGTTCGGGAAAAATCGTGTATCTCATCGGCAGATGACCGACCACGTGCTGCTGCGATACTGCCCTGACCTGCTTGCCTACACGCGACGCCAGACCCGTGAGGTCATGGTCGGAGATGTCGGAATCGGCGGAGCGAACCCGATTCGTATCCAGT
>CAZVMS010000106.1:0-28313 GCA_964628795.1 uncultured Haloferula sp.
CTCGCTTTCGCGCTTTGCTACGGCTGGGGCAGGAAGCTCGAAAGGGAATCAGCAACCCCAATCAAGAAGCATGGATACCGCGCCAAGAGCATCTTCCGTCGAGGATTCGAAAGCCTCCACCGCATGCTGATCCGCCCGCAATGTTTCGCCGAAGCACTCTCTGAGTTTTTTGAAGTGATTATCAGACGACCTCTGATTCGAAATTTTGTCGTGTAGTGTGAGTCCACTCAATGAAGGTTCAGGGCGGATCACGTTCATCGGATCATCTTGTCCAACTGATCCAATCCCACCTGACAGGCGGGCGGGTCAATTACTTCAGCCTTTTTGATATTACAAGCGTAAAAGGAAACATCTACAACATTGGGACGGTGAAAAAAGACTCCCCTGCTACTCCCTGGCGACTGCCTGCCTGATCGCAATTCAAAGGCCTATTTCGCCCAGAATCCCAGACTTCAAAGAAGAAACAGATGCCGCACGACCAAACCCAACAAGTCACTCGACCCACGAACGCCTCGCCGAATTCACCCTCGAAACCATCCACCGCCGCCTCAAGGAAGACCTCCCGAAAAGCATCCTGTTAGGTGCCCCCCTCCCCAGTCCCCTTGTGAGAAGCCACGGCCAATTTCGCTTCCAGCTCATGCTCCGCGCCGCCAGCGCCCGCACGCTTGCGACTCACGTCCAGTCCGCCCTCAAAAAAAACCACTCTCCCCGAAGAAGTCACCGTCGTCTTCGACATGGACGCCTGGAGTTTCACGTAGGAGCAACGCCCCCCACTTTCGGGCGACAGAATGTCAGACGCACCCAGTCGGCAGAATACCGACGCTCCCTCCGTCAGTCATCATACCCCCCGCGCCTGAGCGATGATCAGCACATCGCCCTCCAGCTTGTAGACCAAGCGGTGCTCTCCATCGATCCGTCGCGACCACCAACCCGGAAGCTCGTTCTTCAGGGGTTCCCGTTTTCCGATTCCGCCGAAGGCGGTCGCGTTGCGTTTCCTCGATCAATCGAAGAAGCCGCTTGGCCATCTGCGGCTGGAACTGCACCCATTTGACAAACATTTTCAATCTTTGAAGCGACCAGCATGCACAACTCCCTAACACCCGAGCTGGAAAATGCCGTCAAATCCAAGGTTGCCTCTGGCCTCTATAACAACGCCGGCGAAGTCGTCCGCGAAGCCCTCCGCCAATCTCTCTTGCGCGACCAAGAGAACCAATGGACCCGCCCGCGAAGCTGCCATCGGCTTCGTCCAACTTGAGGCAGGCCAAACCGTCGAAATCCAATCCAAGCAACACTTCATCGACCTCATCCGGAGCGAGGCATGAAGCTCGTTCTCACCGAGGCCGCCCTCGACGATCTCCGCTCGATCCGGCACGACAGAATTTTCTCAATCTGTGGGTTACGCGGATGCTTGAATCTTGGGTGGCGCTTGCTCGATCTCGGTGAGTTGGAGGCAGTATTCCCAGAGCTTGACGGGATCAGTGTCGGTGATGTTGGCACGCAGGAGGTAGCGTCCTTCGCGGCGGCGTGCGATGCGCAGGGTCTGACGGTTGCGAAGTAGGTGCTGGTGAGATCAGCCAGCAGGCTCCCCACTGACGTGGGCGCGCGAGGCGCATCGCGGAGAGGCGGATGCCCACATTGGGGATTGGTGAATCGTTTAAACCGTGCAGGAATTCCTCGGGAAAGAGCGATACCTGGCGGGGAGACTCTTCGTCATGATCGAAGAGTTCCACGGTCTTGCGCCAGAACGCTTTTGCTGGTGACCGTTGAGTTCGCCGAGGTAAAGCACGTGACGCTGGAGGATTCGTCCGCCGGCAACGCGGCGGTTTTCGACGATGCTCCAAGACTGATACTCATTGCCGTCCTTCCGACGTTTTTTGCAGCGTAAAAACATGACGGCATTACACCATGACCTGCCGTGCAGAGGCAATAGGGTGGGTCGGCACTACAGGCGTTTTCAGAACGGCCCCTTGGAAAATCAAGGGTTCCAGCGTCTAACGTCATCGAAACTAGCTGTTTTTGCTCCCCAGTCCGCCAAGTTGGGTTAGCCTCTTGGCGTTTCAACTTTCCCCATGTCCGCACCCGCCCACCAAATCCAACGCCTCGTCGAGTTCTACGAAACCGACATGGCCGGGATCGTCCATTTCACAAACTTCTTCCGCTTCATGGAAGCCTGCGAACACTCCTTCCTCCGCAGCCTCAACCACGAACTCCACGGCCTCATCGAAGGCCTCGAAACCGGCTGGCCGCGCGTCAACGCCACCTGCGACTACCGCGCCCCTGCCCGTTTTGGCGACATCCTCACCATCAGCCTTTTCATCGAGGAAATCCGCAACCGTTCCGTCCGCTACCGCTTCGAAATTTCCAAGGAAGAAACCCTCGTCGCCGAAGGTAAACTCTCCGTCGCCCACGTCGCCATCACCGAGGAAGGCATCAAAGCCGTCCCGCTCCCCGACGAGCTCAAAACCAAACTCCACTCACTGATCACCGATCACTGATCACCCTCTACTCTCTCCCAATGACCAAAAACATGAACTGGCTCTACTTTGCTCTCATCACCGTCGCCTGCTGGGGCCTCTACGGCATTTTCCTCCACGCCGGCCAGATGGGCATGGCCGACAAGGAACTCGGACGCTACAAAGCCTTCCTTTTCGTCGGTATCGCCTACTTCCTCGTCGCCGTCCTCGCTCCCCTCGCCATCCTCCTCCTTTCAAAAAACATAGACTGGCACATGCCGCCCAAAGGCATGTGGCTCTCTCTCTTGGCCGGCGTCCTCGGAGCCATCGGTGCCTTCTTCGTCCTCGTCGCCATGGGATCCGGCATCAAATCCGGCATGAACCCCGGCATCGTCGCCGTCCTCGTGATGTCCACCATCTTCGCCGGCGCCCCCATCGTCAACGCCGTCGTCGGCATCATGATGCACCCACCCAAAGGCGGCTTCTCCGCCATCCCGATCCCCTTCTACATCGGCATCCTCATGGCCGCCATCGGCGGCTTCATGGCCACCAAGTTCAAACCCGCCCCTGCCGCCCCCGCGAAGCCAGTCCCAACAGTTTCATCAACTGATCACTAGTAACTTGAAATCCCCTCAGAAAATAGCCGCTGGGTCGGCAACAGTCGCATTTGTAGTGATCGTTCTGGTCGTCCTTTTTTCTTCTTCAAAAGAAAATGAGATCCGGCGCTTTTCTGATCCAACCGGACAATACGTCGTGGTCGTAAGCTCAAGAGTATATCAATCACCCCTCAATTCACTCCCCGGGCAATCGTCAGACAAAAGCGGCTTCATCCGAATTGAGGACAACCAAGGCCACTCATACGGAAAGGTGAAATTGCCGATGCTATGGATGGCCGATGATCTCAAATGGGATCCAGATGGAGCCCGCCTCGTCGGGGCGGGCATTTGGAACTTCACCACCAGAGAGTGCACCCAGTGGGACTAATTTAAATCGAACAGGTCAATGCCTTCTCAACTCTCCAAGCTCAACCAACTCCTCGCCGCCATCCTCCCGGCGAACCGCTTCTACGCGGAAAAACTCAGCGGCCTTCCCACCCATTTCAAAAGTCTAACCGACTTCACCGCCACCATCCCCTTCACGACAAAGGACGAGCTCGCCGCCGACCACGAAGCCCACCCACCCTACGGCACCACCCACACCTTCCCCCTCGTAACCTACCACCGCTATCACCAGACCAGCGGCACCCGCGGCAAACCCCTCATCTGGCTCGACGACTCTAACAACTGGTCCTGGATCCTCGACAACTGGGCATGGGTCTGGCGCGGCGCAGGCGTAAAACCCGGCGACACCGCCTTCTTCCCCTTCTCCTTCGGTCCCTTCCTCGGCTTCTGGGCAGGCTTCGAAGCCGCCACCCGCATGGGTGTCCGCAGCGTCCCCGGCGGCGGCATGTCATCGGAGGATCGCCTCCATCTCCTCAAACGCTCCGGCTCCACCGTCCTCTGCTGCACCCCCACCTACGCCCTTCGCCTCGCCGAGGTGGGCGAAAAAATCGGTCTCCCCGTCTCCGAACTCGGAGTCGAAAAAATCATCGTCTGCGGTGAACCCGGCGGCAGCCTCCCCACCACCCGCACCCGCATCGAATCCGCCTGGAACGCCCGCGTCTTCGATCACCACGGCATGACCGAGATCGGCCCCGTCTCCGTCAGCTCCGCCGAAAACCCCGACCTTCTCTTGCTACGGCATTCATCTTACTTCTGCGAAGTCATCGATCCCGAAACCCAAACATCCATCACCCCCGGCAGCGGCGAAACCGGCGAACTCGTCCTCACCACCCTCGGCCGCCACGGCTCACCCCTCATCCGCTACCGCACCGGCGATCTCGTCAAACCCGTGCCCCACGGTGATCACTTCGCTCTCGAAGGCGGCATCCTCTCCCGCTGCGACGACATGATCGTCATCCGCGGCATCAACATCCACCCCAGCGCCATCGACGCCGTCATCCGCTCCATCGAAGGCATCGGCGAATACCAAGTCGAAGTCGACCAACGCCAGTCCCTCCCCGAGCTCCGCCTCAAAGTGGAAGCCTCCAAGGAAACCGCCGCCGCTCTCGCCCAAAAACTCCGCTCCACCTTCAGCCTCCGCATCCCCGTTTCAGTTGCACCCCCCAACTCCCTCCCCACCTTCGAAGTAAAAGCCAAACGCTGGACCGTCATCACCTAACGGAGCGCGGACTTTAGTCCGCCCTGAAACCCCAAACCCAGCCGCGCCGTCACCAAATCACCTCATTTCAGTTCCGTGCCTTCCGTGGTCCAAATTCTTCCTCAATAAATTTCGCGTCCTCTCGCGCCATTTCGTTGTCCCCAATTTCCGCATGATCTCCGCCACCAACATCACCAAATCCTTCGAAACCCCCGGCGAAACCATCGAAGTCCTCAAAGACCTCACCCTCAACCTCGCCGACGGCGAAGCCGCCTCCATCATCGGCCCCTCAGGCAGCGGAAAAACCACGCTCCTCAACCTCCTCGGTGCCCTCGACCGCCCCACTTCCGGCTCCATCAAAATCGGCAGCCAAGACATCGCCACCCTCAGCACCGACGAGGCCACCCACTTCCGCAACCACTCCCTCGGCTTCGTTTTCCAGCAACACTACCTCCTCCCCCAACTCAAGGTCCTCGAAAACGTCCTCGTCCCCCGCCTCGCCGGCGACTGGCAGGAACCAGCCGCCGAAACCGAACAACGAGCCCGCGAGCTCCTCACCAAAGTCGGCCTCGAACACCGCCTCAACCACCTCCCTTGGCAACTCTCCGGAGGCGAAAAACTCCGCACCGCCGTCGCCCGCGCCCTCATCAACAAACCAAGCCTCGTCCTCGCCGACGAACCCACCGGCTCCCTCGATCCCTCCTCCACCGACACCATCGCCGACCTCCTCCTCGACCTGAACCGCGACCAAAAAGTCACTCTGTTAGTCGTCACCCACAACCAAGCCCTCGCCAAACGCATTGGCCGCACCCTCGAACTCCGCAACGGCCAACTCCACGAGTCATGACCTCCTGGTCCTTCATCCTCCGCGGCCTCAAGCACCACCGCAGCGGCTACCTCGGCGTCCTCCTCGGCTCCGCCCTCGGCACGATGGTCCTCCTCGGTGCCCTCTTCGCCGGCGACTCCGTCAAATCCACCCTCCGCCAGATCGCCGAGCAACGGACCGGCAAAACCAAGCTCATCCTCGTCGGCGGCGAAAACCTCTTCCGCTCGCAACTCGCCAGCGACATCGACGACACCAGCGCCGCCGTCCTCCAACTCCGCGGCCAAGTCAACGAACCCAGCGGCCGCTCCACCGGCCAAGTCGACCTCCTCGGCGTCGACACCCGCTTCTGGTCCTTCGCCCCTTCCAAAATGGAAGCCCCCCAGCTCTCCAAAGACAATTGGGCCATCAACCAACAACTCGCCCACACCCTCGACCTCACGTCCGGCGACACCCTCATCATCCGCCTCCGCAAACCCGGCCTCGTCTCCGGCGACGCCCCCCTCGCCGATGGTGAAAACGAACTCATCACCATCCGCGGCAAAGTCTCACGCATTCTAACAGACAACGAACTCGGCCGCTTCAGCCTCGCCGCCACCCAACTCCCTGCCCCCAAAGTCTTCCTCCCCCTCGAAACCCTCGCCGAGGCGATCGAGCACCCGAACCGCGCCAACCTCATCCTCTCCCTCGACGAAGACCTTGCCTCCAAAGTCAAAACCAGCGCCCAACTCGCCGACTACGGCATCACTCTCAAAGACATCCCCCTCGCTCAAGCCACCGAGATCCGCACCGAGCGCATCTTTCTCCCCCCCGCCATCGAGGAAAAAATCCGCCGCACCTTCCCGGACGCCAAACCCACCCTGACCTACCTCGTCAACACCATCGCCGCCAACGACCGCGAAACCCCCTACTCCATGGTCACCGGTGCCGACCCCACCCTCGCCCCCTTCCTTCCCGACGACCTCAAGGACCACGAAATCATCCTCAACTCCTGGGAAGCCGAAGACCTCAACGCCAAGCCCGGCGACACCGTCAAACTGAGCTACTACGTTCTTGGTAAAAGCAACGTCCTCATCGAAGAGCACGCCGAGTTCACCGTCCGCACCATCGCCCCCCTCGAAGGCCTCGCCGCCGACAAACTCTGGGTCCCCGACTTCCCCGGCATCGCCGAAGCCGAAGATAATGCCGACTGGGAAAGCGGACTCCCGCTCGACATGTCGCGCATCCGCAACAAAGACGAAACCTACTGGGACGACCACCGCGCCACCCCCAAAGCCTTCATCACCCACACCGCTGCCGCCCAACTCTGGCAAAACCGCTGGGGCAGCAGCACCGCCTACAGGAGCAAGGGCGTTCTCGCCCTGTCGACCAACGCGCGACTCCTCGCCACCCTGACGCCCACTGACGCCGGCCTCCAAACCCAGAACCTCGCCGCCGAAGCCAATCGCGCCGCCTCTTCCCCCGTCGACATCGCCAGCCTCTTCCTGAGCATGTCCTTCTTCCTCATCCTCGCCGCCGTCGCCCTCACCGCCATGCTCTTCCGCTTCAACGTGGAACAGCGCAACACCGAGTCCGGCCTTCTAACAGCCGTCGGCATCCCCGCCAAAAAGATCCTCCACTGGCGCCTCGCCGAAGGCCTCGTCGTCATCACCCTCGGCGCGCTGTTAGGCACCGCCCTCGCCTTCACCTACACCCGCGGCCTGCTCCTTTTCCTCGAAAAAATCTGGTCCACCAGTGGCGAGCGGCTCTTCCAATTCCACGCCGCCCCCACTTCCATCATCGGCGGCATCATCGGATTCATCATCCTCATGATGGCCACCATCTGGTTCACCACCCGCAAGCAATCCAAACAAACCGCCTCTCTCCGCCTCACCTCCGGCAGCGAAGAAATCCCGCCCACCCTCAAAAGCAGCCGCCCTCGCTGGATCGCGATCACCTTCACCCTCATCGGCCTCACCTCCCTCGCCGCCTCCAAACAACTCGGCCCCTCATCCGCCTTCTTTCTCTCCGGCTTCGCCTTCCTCATCGCCGGCCTCTCCCTCTGGAAAGCAAGTCAGCGCGTGGCTGGAGCGTCCCGCTCCAGTCAGTGCGAGGAGCGTCTCGCTCCGGGTAATCTCGCCCGCCTCAACCTCGCACGCCGCCCGACCCGCTCCCTCGTCGCCATCGGCACCCTCGCCTCCGCCATCTTCCTCGTCGTCTCCGTCACCTCTTTCCAAAAGCACGGGGTCGGCGACTGGCAAAACCCCGCCAGCGGCACCGGCGGCTACGGCACCTGGATCGAAACATCCAACCCTCTAACAAGACTCCCCTCAGGCAAGTTCGAGTTCCAAGACGACGCCATCAAGGAACTCCTCCCCATCCGCATCGGCAGCGGCGACGACGCCTCCTGCTTCAACCTCAACTCCGTCGCCAAGCCCCGCCTCCTCGCCACCGATACCTCAAAGCTCGAAGGCCGCTTCACCATCAAATCCACCGCCGACGGCATCGATCCCAGTTGGTCATCCCTCCGAACCGGACCGCGCGACGCTGTCGCGCCCGATCAACCCCAGCCTCAAACGGACCGCGAGCTTCAGCTCGCCCCGGAGCAAAAGCAACCCACCCCCCATACCGCACAGCCCCTAAGTCTCCCCCCAATAACCGGCGCGCGGAGCGCGCCCCTCCCCGCCTTCATCGACGAAACCACTCTCCTCTGGGTCCTCAAAAAGAAGCTCGGCGACACCATCGAATACACCGACGACCAAGGCAGGCCGTTCCTAGTAGAAATCGCCGGAACCCTCACCGAATCCGTCTTCCAAGGAAGCTTTATCGTCGATGAGTCCCGCTTCCTCGAACACTATCCCAGCTCCCCCGGCTACCGTCTCTTCCTCGCCGGGACCAGCACCCCGCCCACTGAAGCCCGTGCTACTTTGCAAAAATCCCTCACCGATCTCGGTGCCACCGTCACCCCCACCGCCGAACGCATCGCCGCCTTCCACAGTGTCGAAAACACCTACATCTCCATCTTCAACATCCTCGGTGGACTCGGCGTCATCCTCGGCAGCGCCGGCCTCGGGCTCGTCACCGCCCGCAACCTTGCCGAGCGAAAAGACGAATTCGCCATGCTCCAAGCCATTGGCATCTCAAAGAAGATCACCCGCAGCCTCATCACCAAGGAAGTCCGCACTCTTATTCTCGCCGCCCTGCTCATCGGCCTTACCGCCGCCATCGTTTCCATCCTCCCCGCTCTTCCCCAACAAGCTTCCCCCCTCGTCACCTTAGCCTGGATTGCCGCCCTAGCCCTTCTAACAGCCCTCTGCGCCACCCTCAGCGCCTGGCTCGCCTACCGCTCAGTAAAAGGATAGCAGCCTGCCGGCGATGAACTACCTTGGTCCTTGGGGCTGCACGATTTGCCCACGCGCGTCTGATTTTGGTATTTAAGGGCAGCATGGATCCTGCTAGACTTCCAAGTCGTCCTCGACCTTCCGGGATCTCATGAGTCACTTACCTTCCAACACGGAACTTGCCCGCCTCGCAGCCCTCTACCACTACGAAATTCTGGATACGCCTGCCGAGGCGGATTTCGACGATTTCACCCAGTTGGCCGCCCAGATCTGTGGCACCCCGGTGGCTCTCATCAGCCTGGTCGATCGAGACCGCCAGTGGTTCAAATCCGCACTGGGGATCGACATCCGGGAGACCCCAATCGACCACGCCATCTGCAAAACGACGATCCTCCAGAAGGAGCCGCTGGTCGTGCCGGATGCCACGCTCGACTCACGGTTCCGGGAGAATCCCTGGGTCAGCGGAAGCCCGCACTTCCGTTTCTACGCAGGAGCGGTGCTGGCAACCCGCGAGGGCCATGCGCTGGGAACCCTCTGCGTGCTAGATTTCCAGCCTCGCGAAATTTCCGATGCCCAGCGAGACGCACTCGAAATCCTTGCCCGCAAGGTGATGGCGACGCTTGATCTGAGACTGTCGCGCAAAGCCCTGCACGACACGATTTCCAACATCAGTGACGCTTTCATCGTCCTCAATGCCGAGCATCGGATCGTCCACGCAAACGAAGAAGCTCGGACGCTCTTCCTGAAACCCGGACCGTTTCCTGAAGGTGCGCTGATTGAGGATGCCTGCGGATTCGAAGGTAGCGAAACCTTTCTCGCCAACATCCAGGAGGCGGTTCAGGGCGACGCAAAAACGTTTGAGTTCCAGCACCAACCAAGCGGTCGCTGGCTAGCCGTGCGGATTCACCCGGCCCGCTCAGGCCTGACCGTGAGCTGCCACGACGTGACCGCCAACCACAAGGCCCAACACCAGCTCCGCTTGCTGGAAAGCTGCGTGGCCCACATCGAGGACTCTGTAATCATCACCGAAGCCGATCCAATCAGCCCCCCGGGACCGCGAATCGTTTACGTCAACGAAGCCTTCGTCCGACAGACTGGATACACCCGCGAAGACGCGCTCGGCAAGACTCCGCGCATGCTCCAAGGCGACAATAGTCAGCGGGAAGCACTCGATCGGATCCAAAAAAGCTTGGCCGCAGGCAAAACGATCCGAGAAGAACTGATCAATTACACCAAATCCGGTCGTGAATTCTGGGTAGAGCTTGAGATCTCTCCGGTTACTGGTGAGGACGGCAGAGCGACTCATTTCATCGCGATCCAGCGCGAAATCACCGAGCGCAAGCAGCAGGAAATCGAGCGCCGAGAACTGATCCAAGCTCTGAACCACAAGGTCAAAGAGCTCCACATCCTGCACGAAGTGACAAATCTCCTTCGCCATGAAACTTACTCCCCGGAGCGGCTCTTGCAGGCGATCGCCGATCTGATTCCAGACGCCTTGCAGCACCCTGAGACGGCCGGAGCTCGAATCCAATTCGGAGATCAGGAGGCCGTTTCGGAAAGGTTCGACCCCCACTCCCGCTGGGTGATGAATGCAAAGTTCGCGACCTGCTGCGGTACGAATGGATCATTACAACTCGTCTACAGCGGGCAGCATCCGGATGCCGACGAAGGGCCTTTCCTCGAAGAGGAAAGAACCCTGATCGACTCGGTGGCGGAAATACTGCGCACCCATTTCGAGCGACTGGATGAGCACGCCTCACTGCTGGCCAGTGAAGAACGCTTCCGCCAACTCGCCGAATCCATGCCGATCGTCGTCTGGACCGCCAGTTCAGAGGGCGTGGTCGACTACGCCAACCAAGTCTTCTATCGAAATACCGGAATCCCATCTTCAAGCGAGCTCGGAAAGACCTGGATGGACTACCTTCACCCCGCCGACCGAGAATCCTGCCTCGAAGAGTGGCAGTATTGTGTATCGAATGGCTGTGACTATCGCATCGAATACCGCATTCGCTTCGGCACCAGCGAGGGGTACCGCTGGATACGGGTTGAAGCCCATCCAATCCGGGATGAAGAAGGCCGTATCACCCGCTGGTTCGGCACCGGCATCGATGTCCACCAGACCCGCCAACTGCGAGAAGACGCGGCCGCGCTGGCCCGCAGCCTTACCGCCACCTTGGAGAGCATCACCGACGCCTTCATCACCATCAATCGCGACTGGAAGATCACCTACCTCAACCGTGAGGCCGAAAAGCAATTGAAGCTCGGGGACGACGCCATCGGTCGCGATCTGAAACAAGAACTCTCTGACATCCTCAGTCCCCACTTCCTCGAAAAACTCGGCCGAGCACTCACGGAAAACATCACCGTCGCCTTCGAGGAGAATTTCCCCTCGCTCGAAAAATGGTTCGACATCCGTGTCTACCCCTCCGTCGAGGGCATCGCCATCTACCTCCAGAATGTCACGGAAGCACGCCTCAACCGTGAGAAAATCGCCATCAGCGAGGAGCGCTTTCGCTTGCTTTCAAGCGCTACCAACGACGCCATCTGGGACTGGGATCTTCGCGATAACTCCGTTTGGAGGAACGAAGGATTCATCAAATACTACGGGCACGAGTTGGAAGAAACCCCGATCGCTCACGACCACTGGAGGGACCACCTTCACCCGGATGATCGTGAGCGTGTGGACACAAGCCTTCAGTCAGTCCTAGCCGGTAGCGACGATTTCTGGACCGACGAGTATCGCTTCCGCCGCAGCGATGGCAGCTACGCCCACGTCTCCGACCGCGGCCGCCTCATCCGCGACTCCGAGGGCATCGCCGTGCGAATGATCGGTGGAATGACCGACATCTCCGAGCGCAAGCAATCCGAGAACAAGCTACGCGAGCAGGCCACCCTCTTGGACAAGGCACAGGATGCCATCCTCGTGCTCGATTTGGAAAACCGGGTCCTCTACTGGAACCAAAGCGCCGCACGCCTTTACGGCTGGACCTCAGAAGAGGCCCTCGGACGCTCGATCGAGAACCTGCTCTACGACGAACCGGAAGCATTCCTCGCCGCCACCGAAATCACCCTTCAGACCGGCGAATGGATCGGCGAACTTCAGCAAAAAAACAAGGAAGGCGAAACCTTGACCATCGAGGGCCGCTGGAGCCTCGTCTGCGATGACGACGGCAACCCTCGCTCAATTCTCTCGATCAACACCGACATCACCGATCGCAAGCAACTCGAACAGCAGTTCCTCCGCGCCCAGCGCTTGGAAAGCCTAGGCACCCTGGCCGGCGGCATCGCGCACGACCTCAACAACATGCTCGCGCCGATTGTCATGTCAATCGACCTCCTAAACCTCACCATCGAGGACCCAGCGGACCGGGAAATCCTCGACACCATCGCAACCAGCGCCAAGCGCGGTTCGGAGATGGTCGCCCAAGTGCTCTCCTTCGCCCGAGGAATGGACGGCCAGCGCGTCGAAGTCAGCATCAAGCAGCTGATCGACGACATTGCCCACATCACGCGAGATACCTTCCCCAAGAACATCCGGATGGAAATCCAAACGGATCCCAATCTCTGGGGACTGCAAGCCGATCCCACCCAGCTTCACCAAGTCCTGCTCAACCTTTGTGTCAACGCTCGCGACGCAATGCCCGACGGCGGCGCGATCGCGATCCGGGCCACGAACTTCACCATCGATGAGCAATACGCGGCGCTAAATGTCGAGGCCACGCCAGGCCCGCACATCCTGATCGAAGTCACCGACCAAGGAGAAGGCATACCGCCGAAGATTATCGAAAAAATCTTCGACCCATTTTTCACCACCAAGGAGGTCGGGGCCGGCACCGGACTCGGACTTTCTACCTCGCTTGCCATCGTCAAAAGCCACCACGGCTTCATCAGAGTGGAGAGTGAACCGGGCAATGGAACCCACTTCTGCATCTACTTGCCCGCAGAAGCAAGCACCCCCACCGAAAAAGGCCAGCCAATGGAAAAACTTCAACAGCACGGCCACGGTGAGACGGTGCTGGTGGTCGACGACGAAAAATCCATCCGCCAAATCACGAAGCTGACTTTGGAGGCCTTCGGCTACCGCGTGCTTACCGCCTCAGATGGTGCCGATGGCTTCTCGCTTTTCGTCAAAAACCAACAGGAGATCGACGTCGTCCTGACCGACGTGATGATGCCCATCATGGATGGGCCAACGATGATCAAGGCATTGCATCGGATCGCCCCCAACCTCCCGATCATCGTCGCCAGCGGGGTCTCATCCCATGGCGAAGGAATTCTAAAAGCACACCCGGGAGTGACGCATTTTCTAACCAAACCTTACAATTCCGAGAAGCTCCTGACCGCAGTGGCTGCGGAGCTCAAGGCCAAACGGGACGCCACCGAAAATCTCAGGCAGCCCCCATCACCCGGCTGATCGTCTCCACCAGTTGGGCTCGGTCAAACGGCTTCTGGAGCACTGCGGCAGCCCCCATTTTTTCGGCCAGCGGCAGATAGTCGTGCCCGCCATTCATCGCACCACCGGACATCGCAATGATCCTCGTCTCAGGGGCCAGCCCGCGGGCCGTCAGAATGATCTCAATACCTTCGAGACCAGGCACGATCAAGTCGGTCAGGATCAGATCAAAATGCTGGTGCCGCAGGGCCTCGATCGCCTTGTCGCCAGTCTCAACCGCGTGGACGCCGAATCCTTCAAGTGACAGCAGCCGACCGAGAAGCATACGGAACTCGTCATTATCCTCGATCAAAAGCACCTTGCCTCCCCCTTCTTCAGCTGAATTTGACATGCCTTCCATCAACATTAAATACCAAGAAAGTTCAAGCATTTACCATCGCACCATAGCATCTATTATCAGGAACGTTCAATGAGCGAGTCGGTTAAAAAATCATGAATCCGTGCGCCATCCCATAAGGAACCAAGGCGGTCTGATCATATCTTTTCATCATAACTTCTCCCCAGGAGAAGCCACCCAAGCGACAGGACAAGGAGACGGAGCCGTTTTCTTTCGTGAAATGGCTTGGAGTTCCTCGAGCATTTTCACCAACAGCGCCCCGAACTACCACTGGTGGTGCTCACTGCCTGTGACCACGCCCGCGACGAGCTCAAGCGCGTGGTCCACCGACTCCGCGGCGCGGCTGGCTCGCTCGGTTTCCAGGCCATCAAGGATTTTCCGAGCTCCGCCTGAACACCACAGACCGCCCGTGGCGCGACGAGTTCGCACGCCTCGCCGGGGCCACCAGACACGCCTACAACGCCTACAACGCCTCGAAAATCGATCCTCCTCTATTTCAGTCTGGTCTCTGACCGCTGAAATCTGGTCTCTTTTCCCCATGCCCTCCGCCGATCCCCGGTTCAACGACTTTGTCCTCCTCCAAGCGCAAAACGCCGGATTTTTCCTCGGCCAACTCCCGAATCCCGCCACCGGCGAAAAGCAGGTCAATCTGCGCGCCGCCCAGTCGGTGATCGATTCGCTGGAGATGCTCGAAATCAAAACCGAAGGCAATCTGACCAGCGAAGAGGAACGCCTCCTCCACACCGCTCTCACCAACCTGCGCCCGCTCTTCGATAAAGCATCCGCCTAACACCGCCTCTTCCCACATCATGCACTTCGAACCCTTCCAAATCGGCTCCGTCCCCGTCGGCGGCCCGCTTCCCATTTTCATCCTCGGGCCCTGCGCTCTCGAATCCGAAGAATTCGCTTGGGAAATGGCCCGCTCCGTCAAGGAAATCGCCGACAACACCGGCATCCCCTTCATTTTCAAAGCCTCCTACGATAAGGCCAACCGCACATCCGTGGGTTCTTTCCGCGGCCCGGGTGTAGAAGAAGGCTGCAAGATTCTCGGCGCCATCGGCAAAGAACTCGGCGTGCCCGTCACCACCGACGTCCATACTGCCGAACAAGCCGAGATCGCCTCCGAATACGTCGACCTCCTTCAAATCCCCGCCTTCCTCTGCCGCCAGACCGACCTGTTGGAAGCCGCCGCGAAAACCGGTCGCGCCGTCAACGTCAAGAAAGGCCAGTTCCTTGCCCCGTGGGACACCATCAACATCGCCGACAAGATGCGAGCCTTCGATTGCCACTCGTTTTTCATCACCGAGCGCGGCACCACCTTCGGCTACAACAACCTCGTCGCCGACATGCGCTCGCTCTACTGGATCCGCAAGGAAGGCATCCCGGTCATCTTCGACGCCACCCACTCGGTGCAGCGTCCGGGCGGACTCGGCGGCACCACCGGCGGCGACGGAGAACTCGCTCCCGTCCTTGCCCGCGCCGCCATTGCCACCGGCATCGACGGACTCTTCATGGAAACCCACTCGGACCCCGCCAACGCGTTTTCCGATGGACCAAACCAAATCCCGCTCGAGTTTCTCGAAGACCTGATCGTCAATCTCGTTGCCGTCCATCACGCCGCCCACGGCGCTTGATTCACCCTTGTGATTTCCTCCTCACCAGCCCCTTCGATCCGCCTCCGCCCGTGGCTGGCAGCGCTGTCGCTTGGCCTCGCGACCAGCGTCGGAGCCCAAATGATCAATCCGCTCAACGAGCTGGAGGAAGAAGACAAGGACGAAGGTCTCCCGGCGATGAAGATGCTCATCGAGGGCAGTATCCTTCAGGGCGTGACGATGCCTCAATACGACGAATCCAAACGCCTCACTTCGGTGATGCGCGCCGCGAAGCTGACGATGATCAATGAAGACCTCATCAATGCCGAATCGCTCCGCATCGAATTCTACAACCCCGATCGTAGTCCCAAAGGCAGGATCGACCTCGAAACCGCCAGCGTGGTGGACCAGAAAATCCTGCGCTCCAAGGACCCCGTCTCGTTGGTTTCCGATGAATTGAATCTAAAGGGCACCGGCCTCGTTTATGAACTGAAGAAATCGCGTGGCTTCCTCCATGGCCCGGCCTACGCCACCACCCTCATCGATACCCGCACTTCCATGAAATCCACTCCCAAGCAACGCTCGCTCATCGCCGGTGCCATGATCGCCGCCGCAAGTGCGCCCGCTGAAGGCCTGAACAAACTCGACGACCAGCAACTCAAGGGTCTCGACAACCTTGCTGCCTCCAAGAAGACGGAAGCGGATGCCGCCGCGAAAGAGGCGGAAGCGAGTATCGAAAAATCGACCGCGCAAGCCGACAAGGCCAACGAAACCCTCGGCAAGTTTCTCCGCAATGCCGCCATCGACTTACCAAACGGAGCCATTCCCGATCTGAAAACCAAAGTTCCTGATCCCGAAGGTCCGAACACCAAACAGACCGCCTCCTTCAGCGCGGAAGACGGCATCTATTTCGACTCGAAAGCCGGACTGCTTGTCTTCCTTAAAAACGTCAAAGCCACCCACCCGCAGTTCACCCTAACAGGTGCCGACGAAGTCAAAGTCTTCCTCGAAAAGCAGCCGAAGAAGGAAGGCGAAGCCGCAGGGCCCAAAAAGGTCGACGAAAAGGAAGCGGGCAAACTGCTCGGCGGTGCGAAGTTCGGTGATCCTTCAAAGATCATCGCCACCGGCACCATCGTTGTGGAGAAGATCAAGACCAAGCCCGGCGACAAGAGCGCCAAAGCTTCCGGCCGCCAGATCGTTTTCGACTTCAAAACCAACGAAGTCATTCTCCGTGGCGGCCAGCCTTGGATCATTTCGGACACTGCCAGCGGTCGCGTCGTCGATCCAAACGGCTACATCCGCATCAATGTGGAAACCGGCGACGCCTCATTCGTCGGCAACTCTGAGGGCTTCATCGACGCCAGCAAACAGAAGAAGAAATAATCCGATGGTTTCTCCAATGCCCATTCCAGAACCGTTGCTCGTCGCCGACGGCTTGCGCAAATGCTACGCCGGACGTGCGGTTGTCGACAACGTCACGCTCAGCGTCGCCCCCGGCGAAATCGTCGGATTGCTCGGCCCGAACGGTGCCGGGAAAACCACCTCCTTCTACATGATTGCCGGACTTGTCCCTCCCGATGCTGGCTCCGTCCACTTCGGCACTCAGGATATTTCGCGCCTGCCGATGCATCGCCGCGCCCGACTCGGTCTCGGCTACCTTCCTCAGGAAGAGTCCGTCTTTCGCAAGCTCAGCGTGCTCGACAACCTCCTCGCCGTCCTCGAAACGCGTCCTGACCTCAATAAGAAGCAACAACTCGAGCGCGCCGAAAGTCTGCTCGAACGCTTCAAGATCACCAAGGTCCGCAAGTCCGCCGCCATCACGCTGTCAGGTGGTGAAAAGCGCCGACTCGCCATCGCCCGCACGCTCTGCACGGAGCCAAAACTCTTGATGCTCGATGAACCTTTCGCCGGCATCGATCCGATCGCCGTGGAAGACATCCAGAGTATCGTCCGCGAACTGCGTCAGCGTGACGGCCTCGCCATTCTCATCACCGACCACTCCGTCCGCGAAACCCTTTCAATCGTCGACCGAGCTTTCCTCATCCATGATGGCAAAGTGATCCTCGAAGGTCCGTCCGACAAACTCGTCAACGACCCGATCGCGCGAAAGCACTACCTCGGCGAGGACTTCCGGATGTGAAAAGGCGCCCTCTTTCGGGAGCGCTTTCCAAACATCGAACACTGATTCCTCGAAGGTCTCAGGCAAAGACCTCCTTGACGGGAGAACCCTTGTCCGCCATGCGGAACGGTCGCTTCGTCGGCGACATCACCACCAGGTCGTGCGGCACTCCGAGTGCCATGGCGATCGTCGCATTGAAGTCCTGAACGGGAACCGGATTCTCTTTGATCTTCGAAGCGCTGGCGTCGGTCTCGCCATACTTGAAACCACCTTTGGTCCCGCCACCGGCCAACAAGCAGGTGAACGCCGAAGGATGGTGATCACGACCGTTGTTGTGCTCAGTCTTGATCTCCGGTGAACGACCAAACTCAGTGGCGACGACCACCAAAGTATCCTTGAGCATATCCCGAGCGGCAAGGTCGGAAATGAGCGCCGAATAGCCGGCATCAAATTCCGCGCCGCGGGCTTCGACAGCCGCGAAGTTATCATAGTGGGTATCCCAGCCACCCAGGTAGACTTCGACGAAGCGCACGTTGTGCTCCACCAAACGGCGGGCAAGCATGCAGCCTTGGGCAAAGCGGCTATTACCGTAGTGTTTGCGAGCGGCATCCGATTCTCCACCGATATTGAAGGCCTTCAGGTCTTCGCTACTCATCAAGCGAACGGCTTCGGAATAGAGTTCCTCATAACCTTTTACCTCTGAGTTATCATAGCGCTCGTGAAACTGCTTGTTGAGTCGATCCGCCAGCGACAATCGACGTTCGAAATCCTCCTCTCCAACAGCACCCGGCTTACGACTGTCCTTGAGGCCTTCATTGGCATTACCAATGGGAGCGGCACCATACTTGGCACCAAAGAATCCACCGCCACCGCCGCCACCATTGATGGCCACGTATCCCGGGATGTCAGGGTTCAAACGGCCAGCTAGCTTGAGTGTCCACGCCCCAAGCGTCGGGTGCGAAATCGTTCCCCGCGGCGCATAGCTGGTCCGCATGATGTAGGAACCCTGCTCGTGCGCCCCTTGGTTCGAGGTCATCGAGTTAACGACACACACCTTGTCCATGATCTTGGCGGTCTTCGGAAGGTAGTGGCCGATTTGAATACCATCCGCGCTCGTCGCAATCGCCTCGGTCTCGCCCATGATATCCTTCTTCTTCGGCTTGGGGTCGAAGGTATCGACGTGGCTCATACCGCCGCCCATGTAGAGGTAGATAACCCGCTTGGCTTTCGCTCCGGAAATCTCTGTGGCATTGCCGACGCTCGATCCCAGCATCGGAAAGAGGTTCACGCCAAGATAGCACTTGGCGGCATAAGACATGAACCTCCGGCGATCCAGTTCGTTCAAGCGGTTGGCTTCTGACTTTTTCATGATCTTTTTTACGGGCGGGTCTTTTATTGGAGGAACAGGAACTCGGAGGACATCACGAGCGCGGAAAGGATGTTGCGATAGGCATCATTGGTATCACCCGAGATCTTCACCTCATCCATCATCCATGACATTTCCTCGTCGCTTGGTGGGCGACTGAGGATGCCGACGTAGAGGCGGCGCACCTTCTCGGCCGGGCTGGAAGCACCGTCGAGGCTCTTGTAAATGTGGGCACTTGAGTTGTTCACCAACTGCTCCTGGACGAAGCCATTCATCAAGGTCAGCACCTGACTCACGTTCGGCTCCGAGTTGGCCCCATTCACGGTGTCACGAGTGGATTGACCGAAGAGGAACAGGAGGTGGTCGTTTGGAGCCGGGCTTGGAAGTTCGGACGCCCGCACCTGAGCACCCTTTCCATAACTCACCACTTTCTCACTCATCATCATGGAGTCGCCACCATTGTTCTTTCCCTTGCCACTTCCACGGACCATCCCCGCGAGCTTTTCACAGTAGGCGTCCAATTCGGCAACGGTCTTTAGTTTAAGCACTTCATCGGAAAGCGCCGACATCGTCATCCCGGGAATCACGGTTCCTCTGCCGTTTCTGCCAATGCGGACGCGGTTATCCAGGTTGCTGCGTGGCTTTGAATCCGGATTCCCCCCCGCCAGAGTGATCAGTGAATCCCAGATCTGCTCCGCAGAAAGACGAGTCAACTGGCGACCATGGAAGTCGTCTCCATTCTGCACCTTGGGCGGGTTTGGATTAGGAACGAACTGGAAGGTTTTGGTGTTGAGCAGGATTTTCTGAAATCCGCGGAGATCGTAATCCATCTCAACGAGCAAACTGCTGATGTAGCTCATCAAGCTGGGAATGTTGGTATCCTTCGCTTCGACATACTCATTGCTCGGTTCATACACCCCACGGCCCATGACCCTTTTCCACAAGCGATTCGCCATGACGGCCTCAAACTGCCCGTTGGTCTTGGTCGTCACCCACTCGGCAAGTTTTTCGCGTCCATCGTCACCTGATCCACGGTCCGACATCCGCACCGTTTTTCCAAAAGGGGTGCGCCCGCCAATCATTTCACCCGGCTGGCCATCGCGATACTGATAGTCGCTCGGCAGCGCGATCCGACCAGTTCCCCCGCCCGGCAAAGTCTGCTCAAGAATCTGATAGCGGACCAACTCGATGATGGAGCTCTTCGTCTTGCCTCGGTTCTTTTCCTCGCGCGCCTCCTCAAACAGAGGCCGCGCCTTGCGTTCCATCGCTACCGGCCCTTGACCTGCGGTGAACGCTGCGAGCTCATAGAAATCATGCCGCTCGGTATCGCCAAATGGATCGTCGTGGCACTGAGCGCACTCCATTTGAGTCCCGAGAAACATCTGCATCGAGTTCGCGAGGTTGTCCAAAGGCATGCCCTGATCGCGAAGATAGAAGCCAACCGCCGCCTGCCCCTCGGCCCAAAGCGAGCCCTTGCTGGCCAAAAGCTGAGTGGTCATTTCATCCCACGGCTTGTTTTCCGCAACGGCATCACCGACCCAGTCGCGGTACGGATTTCTCCCCACTCCCACGCTCGCCATCTCGTCCTTCATCCGAAGCAAGTCGAACATCCAGTTCGTCATGTGGCTCGTGTAGCCTGGCGAGTTGATCAGGTAATCGATGAGCTCGACACGCTTGTTCGGATCATCGATCTCAAGGAAGAAAAGCCCTTCTTCCGCTGTCGGAACTCGCCCGATCCCCACGAGGAAGGCCCGACGCAGGAAGGTCGCGTCGTCGGTCACCTCGGGCACCGGGAGTTTCTTCTGCCGATACCATCCGGCGACGTAGGTATCAATTTTGAGCGCCGCTTGGCGCACAAACTCCGGATCGTCGGCCTTACTTCCGGTCTCAGCGGCACTCAAAGCGCCAGTCGCCAGTAGCAGCATCCATGCGATGCAGGTGGAAATGGGTCTTTTCATGATTTTACAACAGGGGGCAAACTAGGCTCAGGGAATTTCCTCGTCAATTTCAGAAGCCCCCAGTGTCAGAAGCCCCCGGTCCGTCATTACGCGTTCCGCAAGAACGACCGAATGCGAGGGATTCCCATGGTAACTCGTTCAAAAGGTAAAATCTTAGCACATTTTTGAACTCTCGAACGCGGACTCCGCAGATCTTTCCGGAAAATTCCGAGGACTCGGCACGTTGCTCGTGAAACCCAACCGAGCCTGAGCTCAGCCGACCCAGAAAAGCCCGGTAATTGCGGCGCTCATCAAATTCGAAAAACTACCGGCCATCACCGCCAGCAATCCAAAACGGGCAATCTCACCCCGGCGACTCGGTGCCATCCCGCCGAGTCCACCAAGAAGGATCGCGATCGAGGACAGATTCGCGAACCCGCACAGAGCAACCGTCAAGATCGCCTGAGAACGCGGCAGCATCAGCTCCTTCCACTCCCGGAACTGCCCGTAAGCGACGAATTCGTTGAGCACGAACTTCTGGCCAATCAGGCTCCCACCCATGTCCGCCTCCTTCCAAGGAATCCCGATCACCCAAGCCAATGGAGCGAATAGTTTACCCAGAATCAGCTCAAGCGTCAGCTTGTCATAGCCGAACCACGCTCCAACACCGACCAACATCATATTCAGCAAGGCGATCAGACCGATGAAGGCCAGCAGCATCGCCCCGACATTCAGCGCCAGAGTCATCCCGCTGCCAGCGCCCAAAGCCGCCGCATCCAGCACATTGACCGGCTTGTCATCCCCTTCGCTCCAATCAAGCGTCGCCTCTTGAGGCTTTTCCGTCTCCGGAACGAGAATTTTGGCAAACAACAGACCGCCGGGTGCCGCCATGAACGAGGCCGCGATGAGGTATTTCAACTCCGCCCCCAGACCGACATAGCCCGCCAGAATCGAGCCCGCAACGCTCGCCAGCCCGCCGCACATCACCGCGAACAACTCCGAGCGAGTCATGCTCACGATGTAAGGCTTTACCACCAGCGGCGCTTCCGTTTGACCGACAAAGATGTTCGCGGCGGCGGAAAGCGACTCCGCCCGGCTGGTTCCGAGCAACTTCTGGAGCGCTCCTCCAATTACTGCGATGATCACCTGCATCACCCTCAAATGGTAGAGCACCGCAATCAGCGAGGAGAAAAAGATGATCACCGGCAGCACCTTAAAGGCGAAGACAAAGCCAATCGATCCCACATCCACCAAGGGACCAAAAAGAAAACTGATGCCTTCATCCCCTGCCGAAATCACCGCTGACACCTTCACGGATACCCACTCCAACGCCGCCCGCCCCCACGGAGCATAGAAGACCAAGGCACCGATCAGTAGCTGCAGAGCAAATGCCAAACCCACCGTCCGCCAGCGAATCGCCGATCGATCCTTCGACATGCCAAAAGCCACGGCCAACAACACAAGGATTCCCAGAATTGCTATCATTCACGTCGCTGGTAGCCCAAAGCGCGCCATCCCGCGAGCGATTAGCCCGGGTTTCTCGCTGACCACCCAAAATGAAACCCTCCACGATCACGTGTCGGGGCACCATTGACTCAGCACGACGGTTTTTTACGGTATTCTCTCGTTACCTCCCTACTGTCACCCCCACCCCATGAGAATTGTAGTCCACGACTACGCTGGCCATCCGTTCCCGACTTCACTTAGCCGAGCTCTTGCAGCTTGCGGACATGAAGTCGTTCACGTCTTTGCCAGCGTCCTCCAAACGCCACGTGGCGACCTGAAACGTCGCCCCGGCGATGCCTCGACCCTCTCGTTTCAGGAGATCCCCATGGATCCCGAATACGTGCGTTACAAATACGCCTTCGTCCGCCGCCGGAACATGGAAATTCGCTACGGCCATGCCGCCGCCGATTTCATCCGCTCATGGAAACCGGACGCCGTCCTTTCCGGCAACACCCCCACCGAAACCCAAGAGCCTATTACCCGCGCAACCATCGATGTGGGTGGACGCTTCTACTACTGGCTTCAGGACTTTTACAGCCTCGCCGTCGAAAAGCTCGCCAAAGACAAGATCCCAATCGTCGGCCCACTGGTGGGCAAATGGTACCGCCACCTCGATGCACGCCAGTTCAAACGCAGCAGCCGGATCGTCACCATCACCGAGGACTTCACCCCAATCCTTGCCAACGAATTCGGCATCTCGGCCGACCAAATCGAAGTCGTCCCGAACTGGGCCGCGATCGAAGAAATCCCAACCGGCGATAAAGGAAACGAATGGTCGGTCAAACACGGACTCCACAACCGCTTCGTTTTTCTTTACACCGGGACCATCGGCATGAAGCACAACCCCGCCATGCTCCTGGAACTCGCCAAGCGCTACCGCAACGACAAGGACGTCCGCGTCGTCGTCACCTCGGAAGGCATCGGTGCCGAGTGGCTGAAAAAGGAGGCCATCACCGCTAAGCTCGAGAACCTGCTCGTCCTCCCCTACCAACCCATCGACCAACTTCCGGACCTCATGGCCGCCGGCGACGTGCTGGTCGGCTTGCTGGAAGTCAACGCGGGCATCTTCTCCGTACCATCCAAGACCCTCAGCTATCTTTGTGCCGGCCGTCCACTGCTACTCGCCGTTCCCTCCGCCAATCTATGCGCCCGCTTCACGCTGGAAAACGGTGCAGGCCTAACGGTGGAGCCGAATGACATTGACGGCTTCCTCGCCGCCGCCGAAAACCTGCGAAGCTCCCCCGCCTTGCGTGAAAGCCTCGCCAAAAACGCGCGCAGTTACGCAGAACGCACCTTTCCCATCGAGCAGACGGCAAAAAATTTCGAACGAATCCTCGCAAGCTGATGGGCGGGACGAAGATTCCTCTGTTCCTATCCATTCAATGACTGCCGTCCTCCGGACATCATGCTGAGCGAAGCTGAAGATCCCGTCCGCGTTCCCCAATCACCTCGGGTGATCTGGGTGGAGCGCCTGTTGTGGGTCTTCATCATGTCCTTCGCCCTCGACTACCGCGGGCTCGATGACCGGGCAGGCGGCGCCGGCCCCGGCCTTGACCAGTTGCTATTTCTCGCCCTCTCCCTCTTTTCAACACTCGGCATTCTCGCCCTTGGTTGGCGTCATTTGCTCGTCCGCCCAGGCGCTTGGTTCATCGCCGGCTGGGGCGGATTCCTCGCCTTTATGCTGGGAAACTCCTTCCTCCAGGGAGTCGACCCCAGTCGTTCGCTCCGCATCATCCTCCCCTTTCTTCTTTCCCTCGCCGCCATGATGAATGTGCAGATCGCCAGCTGCATGGGGCTCCGTCCAAGCAAGATCATCGCGCCCATTCTCATCGCCGCCTGCACCAACGTCATCTGGCGGATCGCCCAGGGCTTCCTCTTCAAGGGGGTCACCCTGGAAACTGCCCGTATCGAGGTCCAGAGCGCAGCCAACCACTGGATCGCCGCCTTCATCGGTTGCGCACTTCTACTGCGAAAACGCTTCCACTGGACCATCCTTCTCGCGACCGGAGTGCTTCTCACCGGCATCATGATCACCATCACCAGATCACTTCTTTTTCCGATCATGGCATCGGCCCTGGGAAGCGGTCTCTGCTTCCTCCTCGGCACCAAGTGGCGAGCCTTCCATCTGAGAGAGGCACCCAAACGCCTCTCTCCCGTCATCATGATCGGCGTCCTAGCGGTCCTCGCCATCGGAGTGATCGCCATCACCGAGCCAGTCCTCATCGAGCGCTGGAACGAACGTCTCTTCCACCATTCATCCGATCGTAACACCACCAAGGACATCTCCTGGCTCACCCGCGAGGCCGAAGCCTCAGCGATCTTCACCATCCTTAACAAGGATCCTCTCCATTACATCTACGGTCACGGCATCGGAGCGTCTTACCACTGGGACCCCCATTACATGCCGGAAATCTATCTCGTTTATCCTAGAGACGTGGTGCTAGGTGACGACGTCTGGTTTGCCGGACACTCGGTCTGGACCTACGCGATCTTCTCCGGCGGCATCATCGCCCTGATCGCCACCATTGCCCTCGTCTTCGGCAACATGGCCTCAAGCCTGCACTGCGCCTACGCCAATGCCAGCAACCCCGGCCCCGACTACTGGATCGCCTTCCTTCCGTTCGTGGCCGCCCTCTGCTTCCTTAGTCAATCCTTAACCTCCAATCCCTTCGATGAACGCCTCGCTTCCATCTTCATCGGTCTCATGGTAGGTCTTCCACAGTCCTTCATTGTCCGCGCTTCCTGGATCCACTCCAGCCAACCACCCGAGCATGTCTGACTCCGGAAACATCAAAACGGTCGCCCTGATCGATCCGCTTTGGGCCGGTCATCATCCCGTCTACTTCGGCCAGTTTGCCTCCAGCTTTCTACGCGCTGGCGCACGGGTCATCGGACTCGCTCCGAGCCCCGAGGCGGCCAAGGAAGAAATCACGGCATCCATTGGCGGCGTGCCTAACTGGGAAAAACGCCTCACTCTTGCCAAACTGCCCACAGGCGGACGCAGCTGGTTCAACGGGCGATTTGAGGGTGACCCTTTTCACACCTACCAACGCTGGCACCTAGCCGGCAACGCCCTCCGAAAGGCCGAAGCGGAAAGCGGATGGACCACCGATCTCGTTTATTTTCCCTACATCGATTCCTACATCCGCTTCCTGCCATTCTCCGCTGTGCCCGACATCACCATCGGACGCCCATGGAGCGGCCTCTACCTGCGCAATCACCACCACCGCTCAACAAACGAAGCATCCTCCAACCCGCTCCGCATGCTCGCCAAAGGCGACGCTCTCATTCGCAACTCGCTCTGCCAAGAAGTCGGAGTTCTCGACGAGCGTTTTATTGCGGGAATGCAAGACTACCTCGGCAAGCCAATCGTTCACTATCCCGACATCACCCGCACCCAGCTCCCGCCAGAACAACCGGCGCTCACCAAATCCATCCTCCAGAAAGCCGCAGGAAGAAAGCTCATCGGTCTCATCGGCCTCGAAACCCGCAAAGGCACCGTCAACATGCTCCGCGTAGCAATCAAAGCCCACGAACTACGGCGACCATGGTACTTCGCCTTTGCCGGAACCTTCGATCGGAATGCCTACTCGCGTCGCGACCTTGCCTTGATCACCGACGTCATTGGAAAAATCGCAGCAGCTGAACTCGACAACATCCACTTCGACCCACAAGCCGAACGCATCCCTACCGAAGCGGACTTCAACTCGCTTTTCTCATCTTTCGATGTCGCTTGGGCCGCCTTCGAGGGCTTCCAGGGAAGCAGCGGCACCCTCAGCAAAGCCGCCGCCTTCCGCATCCCCTGCGTCGCTACCGCCGGCGAATGCATCGGACACCGCCTCGAAAACTTCCGCACCGGACTCACCATTCCTGAAGGCAGCACCGAGAAAGCATTCGCCGCCATCGAACACCTCCTTGCAGGCACCAACTGGAACAATGACCCGCTGAACCCGGACTTCGAATCCTTCAACAAGGCCCACAGCATCGAACGCTTCGATCAAATCATCCGCGATCTGCTCGCGAAATACTAGGTCGATGACATCCTGATCACACCGTGACCGCTCCGAATTCCCGATCCATCGCTTTCTTCGCCCACGAACGCGGCGACGCCCGCGTGGTAAAGCGCATTTCGGCGCTTCAGGATCAAGGATGGAACATCACCGGATTCACCTTTCATCGCGTCCGCGAAAAACAGGACATCGCACCGACTTGGAACAACATCCACCTCGGCACCACCTACAACCGCCGCTACCTTCAACGGCTCTGGGCCTTCGTCAAAAGCGTGGGAGTCCTGTGGAAAAACCGACACCCTCTCGCCACTGCCCAAGTCATCTACGTAATCAACACGGACAACGCCTTGCTCGCCCTGTTAGGCCGCTGGTTCGGAGGAGGAAAAGCCCCCATCGTCCTGGAGCTTGCCGACATCCAGCCCGCCATGACCGGCAGCCGTCTCATGTCAAAATCCCTGCGGAGCATCGAACGCTTCGTCCTCCACCGCATCGCCCTGTTAGTCACCACCTCGCCCGGCTTCGTGCGTGAGTATTTCAAACCGGTCCAACAATTCGAAGGGGAGATCTTTCTCCTCGAAAACAAAGTTTACCCCAGCACCAGCCTTCCCGCCACGACGGAGCCTCGCACCAGCCCGATCAACCGCGCCAAACCTTGGATGATCGGCTACTTCGGTGCCTTCCGCTGCCGCAGAAGTCTGGAGCTCATTCATGCATTGGCAAAGCGTCTGGGTGACCGGGTTCATTTCATCCTTCGAGGCTACGCCGCCGGAACGATCAGTGACGAATTCGAGAACCTGTTAGGCAAACTTCCAAATCTTCGATTCGAAGGCCCCTACCACTACCCGGACGATCTCTCCACCATGTATCAAGCCGTCGATTTCAACTGGGCCTTCGACGAATCCGACGCCGCCGGAAACTCCGCCTGGCTCCTGCCGAATCGCATCTACGAAGGTGGCTGCTTCGGCGTTCCCGCCATCGCGAGCTCCACCACCGAAACAGGCCGCTGGATCGAAAAGCATGGCTACGGATGGAGTTTCCCCGAACCCCTAAGCGAAACCCTCGCCGAATTCTTCGAGTCCCTAGACCCCGCAAACTGGGAAGCCATCAAAAACCACTGCGCTTCCCAACCCCGCCACCAGTTCACCGGAGAAAAGGACTACGAAGCGCTCTCCACAAGACTAAGTGAGTTAATTAGTCGAATTTCGCCATGAAGAAACAAAGCGCCATCAGATTACTCGCCCTCGGACTAACCGTATCCGTTGGCTATCTGGCATAGTGTTCACGCCCATTTTCCCTCAGGCCGGATCGTGAATTCCACCCTTTCGTCACGAATAAAATGCGCCACTTCGTCACCGCTTGGGACGAAGACATGAAATTCTTCGAACCCGAACCGTTTTCGTGGGAAAATTTCGGGAGGAACCTCATGAAACCCAATCAAGTTACTGTTCACCCCGTGAGAGTTAGTGGAAGTCGACTAGCCGGCGAAAATGCGACCGCCATGCACTCTTCCCGCCGGGCGTTTGCGACGTTCAGAAAAGACGAATACGGCTTTTCCTCACTGTGAATTTCCACCTCTTCATCGAAAAATACTGGCTGTTTTTGCCGAACTGACACCGGATGATCCTCCTCAAAAGACGGCGTTATTCCAGCACTAAACGTTCCACGGGGCTTCGTTCTTATTGAGATTGGGTTTGAACACCATCGACGGGCCGCTTTCCCGTCCCGTGGAACACCCGAAGCCTCGTCTTGTTGAGACCGCTTACTTGTCACAACGCCCAAATGCCGACTTGCCACATCGGTTAGGATGCGTTCTTGAAATTCACCGCCATCCCTCCACGCAGTCTCATCGCTTTGCTCAATCTACGCGAACTCACACGTGCCGGAGCATGCCCTCACTGCGAGTGTCACGGCACTCTCATTAGCCATGGATTCCTGCGGGGACCTGCTCCGGACGGGCACGAGATCGTGACCCGGGCGATGCGTTTTTTTGCTCCAACCGCTACGCAAAATTAGGCTGTGGACGCACTTTCCCGGTCTACTGGTACGAGGTGATTCCCAGCGCGACTCTCCGCACCAATCAGCTCCTCGCCCAGATCGAGGCGATGGTGTCCGCCAGATCGGTGCAAGCTGCCTTGAACGGATTGCGATTCCCTATTTCGCTACGCGGTGCCCACCGCTGGCTGGCTTCCTGGAAGCAA
>CAZVMS010000107.1:0-2940 GCA_964628795.1 uncultured Haloferula sp.
CGGAGGATGTCAATGATTCGTGAGTCCATCAGGTCCAGATCGATTTGGTGGGTTTCTTCGCTTGCTCGGCTTCGGCGAAGTTGCGCTGGTCACGAGCGTGAAAGAGCGCTTCCTCGCGGGTGATGTAGCCCTGTTGAAGCAGGCTGGCTATGGATTGGTCAATCGTCCGGTTGCCATCTTGGTGGCCGATTTCCATGAGGCCGACGATTTGTTCGAACTTCTTCTCGCGGATGCAGGCGCGGATGCCGTGGTTGGCGCGGAGGATTTCGGAGGCGAGGACGCGGCCCTGGCCATCGGCGCGGGAGATCAAGCGCTGGGAGACGATGCCTTCCACGACGCTGGCAAGCTGAGTAATGATCTGGGCCTGCTGGTCGGCGGGGAAGACGTCGACGAGGCGGTCGATCGACTGCGGGGCATCGAGGGTGTGAAGCGTGGCGAGGACGAGGTGACCGGTTTCCGCGGCGGTGAGGGCGATGCGAATGGTTTCGAGGTCGCGGAGTTCGGAGACGACGATGACATCGGGGTCCTGGCGGAGTGCTTGGCGCAGGGCGACGGGAAAGCTGCGGGTGTCGTGGCCGATTTCGCGCTGTTTGATCAGGCAACTGCTGTGGGAATAGACGAACTCGATGGGGTCCTCGATGGTGACGATGACGCCGGAGCGGGTTTCGGAGATCCGCTTGATCATCGCCGCGAGGGTGGTGGTCTTTCCTGAGCCGGTGATTCCGGTGACGAGGACGAGTCCGCGTCGCAGGTTGCAGAGCCCGGCGACGACGGAGTGGTGGCCGAGGTGGTCGAGCTCGGGGATTTCGTCGGGGATGTGGCGGAAGGCGGCTTCGTGGCTGCCGCGGACGACGTGGACATTGCCGCGGAAACGTCCGACGCCTTCGAGGTGGAGGGCGTAGTCGAGTTCCCAGGTTTCGTCGAGATTTGAGCGCTGGGTTTCGGAAAGGGTGTCGTCGATCAGGCGTTTGACGGTCGGAGGATCGAGAATGAAGTCTTCGAGCGGGACGAGACTTCCTGAGACACGGGCAGCGGGTGGGGCCCAGCCGGAAAGGTGGAGGTCGGAGCCGCCAAGTTCGACGGCTTGACGGAGGTAATCGGTGATTTCTCTGGGCTGGCTCACGGGGAATCGTGGGGTGGTGGATTAGGAAATGCCGCGCAGAGCGCGATCGAGATCCTGCGGGCGGTCGCAGGCGGCGCGGGCGGTTTCCGGGTCGACGATGTTTTGTTCCACGGCGGCGAAGAGGTAGCGAATGAAGGGACAGGTGGTTTCGCTCTTTGAGCTGCTGACGTGGTCGCGCAGTTCGTCGAAGCGGCTTTCGGCGATCCATTTGCGGGTGACGGAGGCATTTTGGAAATACTCGAGCACGGCGACGAGGCCGCCATTGATGCGCGGAAGGAGTTGCTGCGACATCACGCCGATGAGTTGTTGGGAAAGCAGGCTGGCGGTGCTGGAGCTGTGGGTGGTGATGAGGCGTGCGATCCGCTCGAGGGAAGTGGTGACGCCGGCGACGCCGGATCCGTGAAGGGTGGAGATGACGAGGTGGCCGGTTTCGGACGCACGCAGGGCGGAGAGGGCGGACTCGGCATCGCGGATTTCTCCGAAGAAAATGACGTCGGGATTTTGGCGCAGCGCCTGGCGCAGGGCGACGTCGAAGTCGCCGGTGTCGTGGTGGATTTCGCGTTGGGAAAAGTAGGATTGCTCGTTGCGGAAAAGATATTCGATGGGGTCCTCGATGGTGACGATGTGGCGGGACTGGTTTTTGTTGATCCAGTCGAGGCAGGCCGCGACGGAGGTTGATTTGCCGGAGCCGGTCGGGCCGCTGAAAAGGATCAGGCCGGAGCGGCGTTGGAGCCAAGAGGTGAGGAGATCGCCGGGAAGGCCGAGTTCGTCGAAAGAGGGAGCGACTTCCTTGATCGGACGCATGACGAGGGCGAGACGGCCGAGGGTGCGATAGGCGTTGAGTCTGAGGCGCCCGGCACCGGGGACTTCGAGACTGGCGTCGCCGTCGTTTTGGCTATTGGGGTCGAGTCCACAGGATTTCCAGATTTCGGCGATGGAGTCGTGATCGAGTGGTTCTCCATGCGCGACGATCACCTCGCCATCGGTCCGCACCCGGGGTTTCTCGCCTTCGACAAGGAAGACATCGCTCGCGCCGCCGGTGAAGGCGGTGGAGATCAGGCCGGCCAGCGCGATGGTCATCTGCGATGAACCCTAACTGGTTTTAAAAGTTCCGAAAGTTAGAAGCTAGCCGGTGACAGGGTTTGTGAGGTGCTTTGGAATGGTAGTTTGGGAAAAGGGGTGCCTGCGAATCTCGGACGAGATTCTCTGGGCTGATCAGCAATCGTGCACATGCGACGCCTTGCAAAGAATAACCCCGGCGAAACCGGCGGGGCTGATCTAAAGATGGAAATCAGGACAGGACTCGAACCAAGACACCGTTCACTGGAAGAGTGTGGATGAGGCCGAATTATCGGGCTACTCAGATTGCCGCCGTAGAGTTCGTAAATATATAGCAATTATTGACTCGCAAGAGATAACAGCTTGTAGGCTCTGCGCGCCCTGAAACCAGGAATCCTTCTAGCCCTAGCCCTTTGTAGCACGCTGAATGCCGAGGATTCCCGAACATGGACCCAGGCAGAAACCAAGCGGACCCTTGAGGGGGAAGCCGTCGACAAGAAGCGCGATGGCTCCGCAATTCAGATCGAAACCGACGCCGGGAACCTACTCTGGCTTCCAACCGCCAGCCTAATCGAAGAAGACCAGACCTACATAGAGCACTGGTTCGCTGATGCCGACAAGCTAGACCCTATTCGAAAAGCCATTCGGGCAGGGTGATTTTCGAATTTTTAGTTGAAGCGGGCGGTCTGCAGAGGGTGCCGAGGGCTTGCGGGAGGTGCGCAGCGCCTTTCACTGGGAAAAATGGCCCAGCACCCTGA
>CAZVMS010000108.1:0-11376 GCA_964628795.1 uncultured Haloferula sp.
TTACAACATGTTGCGTCACACCTTTTCAAGGTATTTATTTTATTTTCAATGAATGATTCATACGCAGGCTGCGACGTGTTTTCGGTCGGTCAGCGGCTTTTCGAATAGGGTCAAGCTAGGGAAGAAATCGGACCAGGATGAGTAGGATGGACAACACGCCGGGGGTCCTCTTTGAAAGAGCGATGCGCTTCAGGCTGGAGGGATCAGAGGTTGGCAGCTGTGTTGAAAGACGACGACACGCGCGCAGCCTTGTTCCGCTCGTCCGAATGGGGTTCTTCGATGCGAAAGGGAGGGATTTTTGGAGCGTGTGGGCGGGGGATCCGGGAGAATCCGCTTTTTCCGGTCCGAGCCGCATGATTGAAGTGGGGCATGACGAAGGAAGGAACATTGGAGTTGGGATCGGTGAAATGGTTGTCGGCGCTGCTGGCGGAGTTTGATTGCCAGACGGGCACGCTGCATCGTGCGGACGGGGAATGGCTGGATCTGGTCGTGGCTAAGGGAGTGCCGGAGCAGCTGATGCCGGTGATTACTCGGATTCCGTTTGGGAAAGGAATTGCGGGAGCGGCGGCGGCGACGCGTGAGCCGGTTGAGTTGTGCAATCTTCAGCAGGACCTTGGCGGGGTGGCGAAAGAGGGTGCGCGCCAGACGAAGGTCGCGGGCTCGCTGGCGGTGCCGATTTTTTCGAGCGATGGGCAGTCGGTGGTGGGAACGCTGGGGATCGGCAAGGTGGTGCCGCATGATTTTTCCGATGAGGAGAAAGAACGCCTGGCGGCGGTGGCTTGTGAGGTGGCAAGGGGGTGGGAATGATTACCAACGATTGACCGATCCGGCGCGGCTGTTAGCGTAGGCCCATGAAACCGGCGGAAGCTGCCAAGAAAATCCTCGATACGATGCTTGGGCACCTTGGATTCATGGTGAACATCGAGCTCCATGAAGACGAGGAAGGTCCGTGCCTACAAATCCTGACGAGTGAAAGCAAGTATCTGATCGGCAAGGACGGGGAACGGCTCGATGATTTGCAGTATTTGGTGAATCGGGTGCTCAAGCGGCATTTTCCGAAGGCGCCGCGCGTGCGGGTGGACTGCGAACACTACCGCGCGATTCAGGAGGATCATCTGGTGGAGGAAGTCCACAGTTTGGCCGAGCGGGTGAAGGCCTCCGGCAAGCCCTTGAAGATGCGGCCGCTGAATGCCTACTACCGCAGGCTGGTGCACAATGCGCTGGTCGATCTGCCCGAGGTAGAGAGCGTTTCTCCCGGTGGTGATGATCGGCTCAAGCAGATCACCATCCGGATGAAGAAAGCGAAACAATCATGAAGAGGTTCTTTTTCGACTGCGGTACGCGCGATTCGATCGCGTCCGGTGGATTGCTGGTGCTGCGTGTGGGCTTTGGTCTGATGATGCTCATCGGTCATGGCTGGGGGAAGATCGCGAAATTCGAGCAGGCCAAGGATACTTGGCCGAAGCCGGATTTGCCGCTGCTTTCAATGATGTCGCCTCCGGTGAGCATGATGCTGACGATTTTTGCGGAGGTCGGCTGTGCGGGGCTGTTGGTGCTCGGATTGATGACGCGACCGGCCGCATTCATTCTCGCGTTCACCATGCTGGTGGCGGCGTTTCAGGTGAACGAAAATGCCGAATTCTTCATGCCGATACCGCCTGATTTTTCGAAGGAGCCGGCTCTGCTGTATGCGATCCCGTGCTTGGCGCTGATCATTTCAGGGGGCGGCAGGTGGTCGGCAGATGCGCTGATTTACAAGGAGAAGAAGCGGCGTTTTTTTGCAGACTGATGGAAACGCAGCGACTGGTCTTACCTGGAGATTTGAACCACTTGGGGTTCTTGTTCGGTGGGAGGCTGTTGGCATGGGTCGATGAGGCGTGCTGGATTGCCGCTTCGCTCGACTACCCGCACTGCCAGTTTGTGACCGTGGCGATGAACAAGGTGGAGTTTCATCACTCGGTGCGTGAGGGCGCGATCCTCTCAATCTGCTGCGAAAAGGAACGCGAGGGGAGGACTTCGGTGACCTATCGGGTCGATGTGATGGATCGCCGGAGTCTAGGATTGCCGCCGATTTTCGGAACGCAGGTGACCTACGTGAGCGTCGACGACTCGGGACGGAAGAGCGCGATCCGTTGAGGGATCTCGCGAATCTTGGTCGGTTCTTACTGATAAACCAGCTGAGCCGAGACGGTGGCTTTCGTTATCCGAGCGGAAGCGGATCCAGTAGGCGTGGAAGGCCTCTGGGAATTGCTCAAGTGAAGCATGCCACCAGTGTCGTCGTGATAGATCCGCTGATTCTTCTGGGTATTTGTGGCGACATTACGTGGGGAATTCGAAACTCGAAAGGCCCCTTACTAATCCAGATCCTTTCACAATGCAGTCCAGTAAGACCCTTTTCCGCAAGACTCTGAGATCCACTTTCATGATCTTCCTGGCCTCGGCTCTCGCTGGGTTTTCTGCTCCGCTCACTCACAAGGCGGAGGTGGTGGTTTATGGCGATGCGTCCGGTGGCGTAACCGCTGCCGTGCAGGCAGCGCGGATGGGAAAAGAGGTCATTCTCGTTTCCCCATACGGTCATCTTGGTGGTCTGACGAGCAGCGGTCTGGGTTGGACGGATATCGGTAATACCGCGATTCTCGGAGGGCTCTCACGGGAGTTCTATCACCGTATCTACGAGCACTACCTCGAGGACAGTGCGTGGGACAAGCAGGCACGCGAGGATTTCGGGAACCGAGCTCAAGGAGGAAAGGCTTTTGATCCCGATTCCGAACTCGCCGCCGTTTTCGAACCGAAGGTCGCGGAGGCGGTTTTCGATGAAATGATCAAGGAGGCCGGTGTAAAGGTGGTTGAGGGGCGCTTGGATCTCAAATCGGGTGCGCGAATGGAAGAGAAGCGGATCACGGGAATCCTGCTCGAAGACGGCTCCACGCTTGAGGGTAAGATCTTCATCGATGCGTCCTACGAAGGTGATCTCATGGCACAGGCGGGTGTTTCTTTCATGATCGGTCGTGAATCGAATTCGGAATACCATGAAAGTGGCAACGGGATTACTGGAGCCTCCGAGAAGAACCAGCTTCCCAAAGGGATCGATCCCTATCAGGTGCCAGGCGACCAATCGAGCGGTCTTCTCGAGGGTGTCAATCCTGACATGGGTGGTGAAGTCGGTGAGGGTGATGACAAGTTGCAAGCCTACTGCTACCGCATGGTTCTCACCGATCTGGAAGACAACCGCGTGTCCATCGCCAAGCCCGAAGGATACGATGAAAAGGATTTCGAGCTGGTTTTTCGCGCCATTGAGGCTGGCCAAAAAGGTGGCTATTTCAAAACCAGCATGGTGCCGAACCGCAAGACCGATTCAAACAACAACGGAGGTATCTCGTGTGACTTCATCGGCGCGAATTACGGCGAGGATTGGAACTGGGCGACTCTTGATCATCATGAGCGCGAGGCCTTGGCCGCAAAGCATCGCGACTACCAACTCGGCATGCTCTGGACTTTGCAGAATCATCCTCGGGTGCCGGAAGGGATTCGCAAAGCTCATGCCAAATGGGGCTTGGCCAAAGACGAGTTTCCCGACAACAAGCATTGGCCCTACAACCTCTACGTCCGCGAGGCACGGCGGATGAAGTCGGACTTCGTCATGACGGAGAACCACTGCAACCGCAAGCTGCCGGTGGAGGACTCGGTGGGAATGGGTGCCTACACGCTCGATTCCCACAATACCCAACGCTTCGTCCACGAGGGCATGGTTATGAATGAGGGTGACATCCAGCGTTCCCTCGGCGGCAAGCCCTATGGGATTTCCTACCGCTCCATCGTCCCGAAAGTCGGTGAGTGCGAAAACCTTCTGGTGCCATGGGCGCTTTCCTCCACTCACATCGCCTTCGGCTCGATCCGGATGGAGCCCGTCTTCATGGTTCTCGGCCAAAGCGCTGCGACCGCTGCCTGCATGGCGCTTGACGGCTCCATGGCGGTGCAGAAAGTGCCCTACGCCAAACTCCGGGAACGTCTTGTCACCGATGGGCAAAAATTGAAGTGAAATGGCCTCGCCTGAAGCGGGGAATTCAGGCCCATGAGCCTTCGGTAAGACCCCCAAACTCACGGTGAGCGGTTCACATCGCGCTACCTTTTTTTGCTTTAAAGTGAGAGCTTCCCGGTATTCCTACACCAACACATGAAGAGAACACGTCTGCTGATCCTGAATTGCCTTTTCCTCGTGGCGGCACTGAACGCTCGGGAAATTCCGGAGATCGAGGATGCCCGTATAACCGGAATCAACAAGCTTCCACCAAGGGGTAGCCAGTGGCCGCAGCCGGAGGAGGCGGGCTCGGTGAGTTATGGGGAAGGTCCGTGGGTGCGTTCTCTCAATGGAGATTGGAAATTTTCCTGGTGTGCCCGACCGGAAGAACGACCACTGAATTTTTTCGAGACCGGCTTTGATATGTCTGATTGGGATACGATTCCGGTTCCCTCGACATGGGAGCGCGAGGGGTATGGGACGCCGCTCTATGTGAACATCACCTATCCTTTCAAAGTCGATCCGCCCAAGGTGATGGGGGAGCCTGATCCAGCCTTTACTTCATTTAATGAAAGGAACCCGGTGGGTTCGTATCTTCGCGAGTTTGAAGTGCCGAATGAATGGGATGACATGCGCGTTGTGCTTCATTTTGGTGGCGTGCGCTCGGCGATGTTTGTCTGGGTGAACGGCCAAAAGGTCGGCTACTCACAAGGTTCCCGCTTGCCTGCTGAGTTTGATGTGACCGATGCCTTGGTTCCCGGGAAAAATCGTCTGGCGGTAGAGGTCTATCGATTCAGCGATGGATCATATCTTGAAGATCAGGACTTTTGGAGACTGAGTGGGATCTTCCGGGATGTTTTCATTACCGCACTTCCTGCGCAGGGGCTTTGGGATGCCTATGCGCAACCCGAAATCGATCTCAAATCGGGCAAGGGAAAGGTCATTCTTCATACAACACCGATGCCCGGTGCTCAGCCTCAGGTTGATATTCGGTTGCTTGATCCAGCGGGAAGAGAGGTCGCCAGCGGTGAACGTGTGGTTGAAATCGATAATGCCATCCTTTGGTCGCATGAGAATCCCCGGCGCTACACGGCGGTGGTGACGGTGAAAGCTGATGGTCATTCAGCCGGGGTATTTCACCTGCCAGTCGGATTCCGGAAGCTCGAGGTGGTGGGTCAAGAGATTCATCTGAACGGGCACCCCTTGAAAATTCGTGGGGTCAATCGTCACGAATTCGATCCGCAGACCGGTTACGTCATGAGCGAGGCTTTGATGCGGCGTGATCTGGAGTTGATGAAGCAGGCGAATATTAACTTTGTGCGTAATGCCCACTATCCCTGTGATCCTCGCTGGTATGATCTATGCGATGAATTCGGCATGCTGGTGATGGATGAGGCGAATGTGGAGACGCACGGCCTGAGTTATCACCAGCGCGTTCTACCAGGAGATCTGCCGGAGTGGTCGGCAGCTGTCGTCGAGCGGATGGAACGCATGGTGGTGCGCGACCGGCAGCACCCTAGCGTAGTGATGTGGTCGCTTGGCAACGAGGCGGGATATGGCACCTCATTTCTGGAGATGCGCAAGGCTGGTCGAGCCCGGGACCCGGAGCTGCGTCTCATTCAATACGCGGACATGAACCTGGCGGCGGATGTGGATAGTCAGACTTATCCTGACATCGCATGGCTGAAGAAGCATGTGAAGGGGAAAGCTGTGCGAAAAAGCGAGCGGGAGAAGCCGTCGAATGTGGAGCAACACGGAAGCTACCCGAGCCATCGTCCGTTCATCATGAACGAGTATGCCCACGCGATGGGCAACAGTGTCGGAAACTTCCAGGACTACTGGGATGTCATTCTTGCTGAGCCGATTCTGGCTGGAGGTTTCATCTGGGACTGGGTGGATCAGGCTCTTTACCGGGATCGCGCGGATCCCGGACAGGGTTTTGTTTATGGCGGTGATTTCGGCGATGTCCCCAACAACGGCAATTTTTGTATCAACGGTGTGATTGGTGCGGACCGGAAGGTTCATCCGCACTACTACGAAGTGCAGAAGGTCCATCAGCCGGTTGGCTTTGATGGCACCCGACTGGGAGAGGGGAAGCTGCTTGTTGAAAACAGGCATCTCTTCACCAATCTCAATGGCTACGCATTCGTCGCTAAGATCCACGGCGAAGGAAAGCTGATCGCGGAAGAGCGACTGGAATCCTGCAAACTCCCTCCGGGTGAAAGCATCGCGCTCGGGGTGGAGCAACTGATGAAGAAAGTCGACGAGCTGCGCACAGACCAGAGCGAAGTGAGCCTCACTTTTCAATTGGCGCTAGCGGCGGATACCATCTGGGCTAGCAAAGGTCATGTGGTGGCTTGGGAGCAGTTCGTTTTCCCTGGAAAGCGGGCGTCCTCAGAAGCGCTTCCTGAAGGGCGGCTTGCAGCGACGGAATCCGCTGCGGGCATCGAGGTCAAGGGCTCGGGCTGGAGTATTCGCATTTCTGACAAGTCCGGGCTTCTCGATTCCTATGTTTCTGGTGGCAAGGAGATGCTGGTGAGGCCGATGCAGTGGAGCTTTTGGCGTGCGTTGACCGACAATGATGGTGGCTGGAAAGTGGGAGATAAACTTGGGGTGTGGCGAAAGCTTGGTCGCGAGCTTGAGGTCAGTAAGTTGTCTCACGAACAAGACGCTCAGGGGCGAGTGGTGATCAAGGTGACGGCAGAGGATTCGAAGAAGACCGTGAAGGTCGCCGTGCAGCACACCATTGCGCAAGGTGGGGTGATTCAAAGTGAGTGTGAACTGAGCTTTCCCAAGGGGAAAAAAATACCGGATCTCCCGAGAGTCGGAGTGCAGTTTGCGATTCCGGCTGCGTATGATCAGCTTGATTGGTATGGCCGTGGACCTCATGAGAACTATGCCGACCGCAAGAGCTCCGCCGCGATTGGGCGCTACCAATCGACTGTGGCGGATTGGATCACGCCTTACGTCAAGCCGCAGGAAAACGGGAATCGTTGCGACATCCGCTGGCTTGAAATGACCGATGGGAGCGGTCGCGGGCTGAGATATTCTGGAGCCGATCAAGTGCCACTCTCGATGAGTGCATGGCCCTATTCTATGGAGGATCTCGCAGGCGCTACCCACGATTATGAACTCCCCAAGAAGGACTTGATAACCGTGAATCTCGACCACCTGCAAATGGGGGTGGGAGGAGACAATTCGTGGGGGTTGCCCGTGAACGAGCCCTATCGGATCAAAGCAAATCAGAACTATCGGTGGGCTTTTCGTATCGACCCGGTTTCCCCGAAGTGAAATTGATCGTCGTAACTTAGCCTGTGGGGAAGCGGCTTCGTGGCTTACTCGGGGTTGTCGAGATATTCGAGAGCCGCGTCGCTGTCGGTCACTTCAGGGGTGTTGCTGAATGGGTCATAATAGCCGATACCATGGTTTTCGAGCCACTTGAGTTCGGCAGGTAGGCGCTTCTCGAAAGAGTTGAAGTCCTTCCTTAAAGCCGGAGTCCAGGCGGCCTCGGCGAGTGCAATCAGGCGAGGCCAGGTGAGGAAATCGCGCCTCGCCTGGGTGATCGTGGTTTCTGTCCATAGACAAGCTTGGATACCGCGAACTTGTTTTTCCTGATCTGGGCTCAGTTTGAGCTCGGCGGGGAAATGATAGACGTCTGGAAGCGTGTTGATTCCCTTCCAGTTGCGGCCATTTGTGTGGGAAGGATGCTGGAGGAAATCGAAGTAACAGGGGCGGCGTGGGCAGAGAATGACGGGATAGCCGTCGGCAAGAGCCCGTGAGAGGATCTCGGGCTTGTCGTGGCGCCACCAGAAGACGAGGGTTTTGTCGATGGGGAGGTCGCGGGAGGCGATTTCGTCCCAGCCTCCGGTTTGAAAACCAAGTTGGTTGATTTTTCTGGCCATGCGCTGGATGAACCATGTCTCTACGGCGGCAAGGTCCTTGAGTTTTTCCTTTTTCATGAGGCTTTGCACCTCCGGGAGTTTGGGCCATTTGTGCCAGCCGAAGTGGACTTCGTCGCCGCCCAGGTGGATCACCCCGGCGTCGGGGAAAAGTGAAGCGACTTCGGTGAGAATGTCTTCGAGGAAGCTGAGCGTCTCGGCTTTGGCGGGGTTGAAGGTGAAGCGTGGCCACTTGGTGGTGGAGCCTTTTTTCAGAAACCCGCCTCCGTCGTGTGCGGGGTAGGCGCGGACAGCCGCATCGGCATGGCCGGGCATGTCGATTTCGGGAACGATGGTGATGTTGCGTTCCTTGGCGTAGGCGACGAGTTCACGAATCTGCTCCTGAGTGTAGAACTCAGCGGGGGCGTCGGGGCGCTGGTCGTGCTCGTTGCCGCGTCCGCCGATGGAAGTGAGCTTGGGGTATTTCTTGATCTCGATACGCCAGCCGGGGGAATCCGTGAGATGCCAGTGAAGGACGTTGAGCTTGTAGCGGCCCATGCCGTCGAGCAGGCGCTTGAGTCCGGGGACGCCGGTGAAATGACGGCTTTCATCGAGCATGAAGCCGCGCCAGGCGAAGCGGGGGGAGTCGCTGGCGGTAAGGCATGGGAGCGAGAGCGTGTCCGCCTTTCGGGGAGCGGAGGCGATGAGTTGACTAAGGGATTGGAGGCCATTGAAGTGGCCGGCCTGTGTGGCGGAGTGGATGATGGCGGATTTTTCGAGGATCCTGAGAACGTAGCCTTCCCCGCGCGGTTTTTCTAAGTCGGCAGGAAGGGAGTTGGGGGCAAGAAACTGGATTGGACAGGAGACATCAGCGGTTGTCGGCGTGAATGGGAACCCGGCGGCCTCGGAGAGAGTTGAGAGGTAGAGTTCTTTTGAGGCGTAGGGGGGCAGAGAAACGAAGTCGCCAGGTTTGAGTAAAAGATGCGGGGGCGTTTCCTCAATACGGCCGGGGAGCGGGATGATGGAAACTTCGGCAAGGGCGTTCGTGATCGATAACAGGCAGGCGAGTAGTATTTTCATGCAATTTTGATACGGTGTGGATGACCTCAAATGACTCAAAATCGTTTTTCAATGGGATCAAAACTCAGCGAAGAGGGATTAGAAGAGATATCAATTTCCGTCGCCGGGCTTCGGGAAGATGCGGGTTCTCCATGCGTGCCAATGCCAGAGCGTTGCCAGTTCCTGAGCCTTCTCTGGTAGTTGTTCTGCAAGATTGTTGAGTTCGCTGCGGTCTCGTTCGAGGTTGTAGAGTTCCCAAGCTTGCTTCGACTTCTTGTCGTAACCGAGCCTAACCAGCTTCCATTCTTTCAGCCGGATTGCGGCACTGCCGTAATGCTCAAAGAGTAGGGCGCGGTCGGGTTTCTCATCGGCAGCAAAGCTGGGAGCCAAGCTCAGGCCTTCATAAGGCTGGATGCGGTAAGATCCGACAGTTTCTGGATATTCGGCACCGGAGACATCAATGCAGGTCGCCATCAGATCGATCAGGTGGCCTGGGCGGTGGCGGAGCTCATTCTTAGCGGGAATTCCCTTTGGCCAGTAGGCGATGAGCGGAGTCGCGATGCCACCCTCATGGTTGCGGCATTTGTATTCGCGGAAGGGGGTGTTCGAGACGTTGGCCCAGTTCCGGCCATAGGCGATGTAGCTTGTGGCTGGGCCGGGCATGGTGGCTGGACCGTTGGCGAGCGGCTCTCCCTTCCTCGTGTGGGTCGGGAACATTTTTGTCTGCAGCTCGTCCTTGGCCATCGGGGCACGAGTTTGGTGGGCCTTTTCGTCCGGTTGTCTTCCATAGGCCTCCGCGCATCCGCCATTGTCTTGAAGATAGAGGATCAAAGTGTTCTCGAGTGCTCCTTTGTCCTTCAGCGCCTCCACGATTTGGCCAATACCTTGATCCATGGAATCCACCATGGCGGCGTAAACTTCCATGCAGCGCGCTTCCCATGCTCGTTTCTCTTTTGGAATGTCACTCCATTTTTCCGGCGCGGGGCTGATGGGCCAATCCTTATCGATTACGCCCAGTTCCTTCATCTTTCGATAGCGTGCTTCACGAATCGCTTCGTAGCCGACATCATAGCGTCCCCTGTATTTTTCAATGTCCTGCTCTGGTGCCTGCATCGGCCAGTGGGGGGCAGTGTAAGAGACATACATGAAAAACGGTTCGTCTGATTCGTGCTCCTTCACAAAGCGAGCCGCTTGAGCACTGATGGCGTGGGTGTAGTAAAAGGTTTCCGGTTGATACTCCGGGTCATTCTCCGGGGTGATTGCCTGATTCCCGCGGGTCAGTGTCCATGGGTCGAAATGACTGCCCGCACCGATAATTGTGCCGTAGAAGCGATCAAAGCCTCTTTGTAGGGGCCAATTGGATTTGTCGCCGTCGGGGTCAAGTTGTTGAGCGACGTGCCACTTGCCAGACATGTAAGTGCGGTAGCCTGCAGGTTTCAGGGCCTCGGCGATGGTCACGGCATTACGGCTCAGATCGCCCCGATAGCCGGGTTTGTCGCCATCGTTTGTCATTTCGCCAATGCCGGCCTGATGCGCGTAGAGGCCAGTCAGTAATGAGGCGCGGGTCGGGCAGCAACGGGAGGTGTTGTAGAATTGCGTATAGCGCAGACCGTTGGCCGCCAGCTGATCGAGCTGTGGCGTGTCGATCTCGCTGCCGTAGCATCCCAGATCCGAGTATCCCATATCATCAGTCATAATGATGATGATATTGGGTTTTGATGCCGCCAGAAGGGTCGAACTGAGTCCTAGAGAAAGAATGAGAGCCAGTTGGGCTAAGCGTCGCATGGTGCGGGAACTTATCCGGAGAAATGGAGAAGAGCAAGACCTCCGGTGAGCTGCGGATAGGTACTTCGTCGGTCTAAAGGAGCTACTACCGATGACTTGGTTCGGGGCGAGAGGATCGGGAGGTGGGCTTTGTTGGTCCCTTGTGCATTGGGTCGGGGTCGCTGAGAGGGAAAGGTGTCCTTGTGGACTTTTGATGGTCTTGGGTTCGGCCGAAAGGAGCAACAAAATCCTTCTCGATATTTACCGCATCGAGGCGAAGCGTTGGTGGAGAAGGTCCTTGCCGGAGAGGTCGGGGGCGGCGGCTTGGGCGTCTTTGACCCATTGCCATTCGAGCTCGTTTTTGGTGGGGAGCTTCTTTTCGTAATAGACGCCGAACTTTCCGGGAGAGTTGTTCTCGGCGAGCTTGAGGGCGGCGTCAGTGGAGCCGAGGTCATGAGTGGTTTCGTCGACGAGTTCGAACTCACCGCCTTTGCGTGGGTTTCCTGAGTCGAAGGCACCGGGGTAGAACATGGTGCATTCGGAGAGGGTTTCGACGGCGGCGAAGCCGGGGTGGAGGATGGCGCGCTCGAACATTTCGTTCATGTGCTTCACCTGCGCGGCGTGGGTGCGGGCGACAAAGGTGGCACCAGCGGCGAC
>CAZVMS010000109.1:0-33042 GCA_964628795.1 uncultured Haloferula sp.
CGGGCGGTGGCGGCATCGCCTCACGAACCTTGGCGAGCCGCCGCCGGAAATCATCCAGCAGCTTCCAGCTGGAGAGTTTCTTTTCGTCGATCTTGTCCTTGGCGCGGCCCACGAGCGAAGGAAACCAGAAATCAACTAACAGTACAAGTGACGGTTTTGTCACATTCAGAAATTCGTTTCAACAAGCAGCGAGCATGCCGAACACTACTTCCGAGAACCCACTTCAGTCTTGCGGATCTCTCGAAGTTCAAACGCCTATCTAAGGAAGAATCCGGGCTTCTTTTCATTTGGAAAGGGGGTTCTCTAACAATGGCTCACCCACTGTATCAAGGTTACCATTGGCTTAAAAAAGGGATTGATAGTTCGCTGAGAATCGAAACCGACCTTGTTCTCTTGAGAACGGGAATCGCCATCGAGCGCTATCGTAGGGAGAACGGCGCATGTCCGGAAGGGCTCGAAGAATTGGTCCCTCGTTTTCTTTCCGAGGTGTTGATCGATCCTTGGATGGATGAGCCTTTGAAGTATCGAATCCAGCCCGACGGCTCGCCACTCGTTTGGTCGGTTGGGTCTGACCGCATCGACGAAGGAGGTCTGCCCCACTACGACCATAGCTGCGGAGACTCCGTATGGATTACCCGACCGATTCCCGGCTTCACGGAAGCCGATCTTCGGCGCCGCAAACCGTAGTCGTCTTTTAATCTCTCAAATCCCACGCCGTCATCCACTCTTCACCGGCCTTTACCCAGCCGTCTTCTAACAGCCTTTTCTCCATGTCCGGGAAATGGGCGGCACCATAGAAGATCCCGAGCTTCTTCTTTCCTGCGGCAATCTGCTCATCGAGGACGGCGAGGCACTTCTGGTTGCGGTCGGTCACAATCACGCTCTCTCCAGCAAGCGCGGCGATCTGGTCGTCGCCGGCACCCAGCGTGTGAACAAGCTGAAGCTTGAGCAGGTTCTTGTCCCCCTTCACAAGCGCTTTGATCAGTCCATAGGTGCTCGGTTCCTTGACTTTCACCCTGGACCGGAAGCCCGTCTTGAAGGCGAAGCCAATGATCGACTCGCCACGATCCGCCTGAAGTTCGCGGAACTCGGCCAGTGTCAGATCTGCGTGAACGAAGTTCGGCCTGGTGTAGTCGATCTCGGTCATCTGATAGCGGAGATCCAGCCAGTTGGCGGCTTTCTGATAGATCCCGGCAAGACCCTCCAGAGATTCCGGCTTTTCAACTTCAAGCTCCCCCTCCCCAAGGATCTCGATCTCCTCGACAGTTTCAACTTGGAGCCTCTTGGGAAAGGCATTTCCGATCCCCTCGTAGAGGAGCGCGTCGTAATTCTCAAATCGCTTCCCGAGCGCCGTGTAATACTTGGCGTCGGCCACATGGATGGCTCCGATCAACTCCACGCTCACCCCATCCTTCTCAAAGCGGGTCACTGCCGTCTCCAGCCGGGTGTCATCGCCATCCTCGGTGACACGGATGAACTCCAGCGGTTCATCCGCAACCGCCTCCTCGGCATGGGTCGTGGGTAGAAAGCAGGCAGTCAGCAAGGGAAGCAGGCGTTTCATGGTCTGAATTCGGGGAGTCTACCCCATCTTTCGCCCGCAGGAACGGGAAAATCTTCGGTGATATCGAGCCGTTGCCGGTTGGGGAGAATTCGTGGATCTCATGGGCAGATGACCGGTCATGCGCTGCTGCGTTACTGCCCTGACCTGCTTGCCTACACCCGCCGCCAGAATGGTCGGAGATGTTGGAATCGGGGGGATCGAACCCAATTCATTTGAATTCGACCCCGGCTTGCCGGGCGGGATGGTGGCTCTTAGCTTCAAACAATGGACCATCTCCAAAGCCGATTGGGCACGAGCGCGATTCCGATATTTCTATGGATGTTGATGTGCTTGAGCGGGGTAGCCATGGGCGAGCCCCCGGCATGGCGTTTCCGTACTTGGCAGACGGATGAAGGCCTACCGGACAACAGCGTGACCGGCATCGAGCAAACCGGAGACGGCTATCTGTGGGTGGCGACTCGTGGTGGCTTGATGCGCTTCAATGGCGCGAAATTCACGGCGCTGCCACTGACGGATGTGCCGGGGATGATCAATCGCGTGGTGCGTGCGATGCTTCTTGACCGGAGTGGCCGACTCTGGATCGGCATGGCGCGGGGCCAGGTGATTGCTTTAGATCCGGCAGGCGCACGAATATTTGGTCAGGGTGAGGGATTACCAGACGATCAGGTCATCTCGATCGCGGAGGATGCCGAGGGCGCGATCTGGGTGGGTTTTTCCAGTAGTTTGGTCCGTATCCGTGAAGGTCGCTGCAGCCGCTTCGGCGAGGCTGACGGCTTGTCCCGATCGGCAGGGGCGGTCCGGGTGCTCAGCGATGCCAAAGGGGAGCTTTGGTATGCACGCGGGAGGGAAGTCGGGGTGTTTCGCGATGGGAAGCTGCAGGTTAAATTGGCGCTGGATACCAACGTAGTACGGATCGGCGCGGCGTCTGCGTCCGGCTTGTGGATTGGCGCCGGGCCACGCGTCATGAGGTATCGGGAGGGGCAGGAGCCGGAGGAGCTAGGGAGATTGCCGGAAAATGTATCACCGCAGGTCTTGCTTGAGGATCGTTCTGGTGCGCTGTGGATCGGCACGCAAAATAACGGTCTGTTCCGCTTGGCTGAGGGGGTGGTGGAAAGGGTGCCAACTTCGCATCAGGAGATCGATTGTTTGCGGGAAGACCGGGAGGGGAACCTATGGGCGGGCACCAATGGTGGCGGTCTTGATCAAATCCGGCCTCGGGCGATGGTCCTGATCGGTCGCGAGGAGGGGCTGCCTCTGGACTCGGTGCGCTCGGTCTGTGAGGACGCTTCGGGCGGGGTCTGGGTGGTGCTGCAAAACGGAATACTGGCCCGCTCGCTGGACGACACCTGGGTCAAAGTGGAGGCGAGCGGCGCTTGGTCGGGAGACGCAGCGAAATGCGTGGCGGCCGACCGGGAGGGTGGCTTGTGGGTCGGCAGCGGGAACCGCGGCCTGCACCATTTCAAAGACGGCGCCTGGAGTACCTACGGACGCGCCGAGGGACTCGCCAGCAACACCATACGTTCGCTTCTAACAGCCAGCGACGGCAGCGTCTGGATCGCCACCGACTCGCCGCGGCGGCTGCAATGCATGAGCGGCGGCACCTTCCGAACGATCACCATGCCGACCGGTCTTTCCGATGTCCGTCCGATCCGCGCGATGGCGGAGGCTGCGGATGGCAGGATCTGGATTGGCACGGCGGGGGGCGAGGTCATGCGGGTCAGCGGCGACTCCTTGGTGATCGAGCCGATCATCTCGGAAACGCATCCGCATTCCGTTCGTTCCCTCCACGCCACCGCGGATGGCACCTTGTGGATTGGCTACGCCGGGGGAGGGGTCGGTCGTTTTAAAATGGGTCAATACACGACTCTGACCACCACCGATGGCTTGATGGATGACCATGTTTCCCAAGTCTTGTCGGACGACAAGGGAGGGATGTGGATTACGGGAAACCAAGGCTTGTTCGAAGTCGGGCTGACGGAGTTTGTGGACGTGGCGGAGGGGCGTGCGGCGCGTCTTCGCTCGCGGGTCTTTGGGCGTGCGGAAGGACTGGCAGGCTTGCAGCCGAGCTTTGACTATTCACCCTCGGCGTGGAGGGGGCACGACGGACGCTTGTGGTTTGCCATGCGCAATGGCCTGCTGATGGTGCTGCCGAAGAGGGTGCGTGATAATCCGCGGCCACCGCCAGTGGTGGTGGAGCGGGTGTCGGTGGATGATCAGACAGCGGCCCTCTACGATCGCACCTTGGCGACGCGAGATGACTCAGGATCGCTGCCGGAGTTGCGCTCTTCCGCCACCGCCCTGAAGCTGCCGCCGGGGCACAGCAAGCTTGAGTTTGAATTCGCGGCCCTGAGTTACACCTCTCCGGAAAACGTCCACTTCCGCTATCGCTTGGAGAACTTCGATAAAAAGTGGATCGAGGCCGATGGTGCAACCCGCGTGAACTACCCGCGACTGCCTTCCGGAAACTATGCCTTCCGCGTGATCGCCTGCAACAACTCGGGCTTGTGGAATGAAACCGGGGCCACGCTCGCTGTGGTGGTAGCCCCGTTTTATTGGCAGACTTGGTGGTTCCGCGTCCTTGCGGTGATGCTCTTCACCGCGGTGCTGATCGCCATGGTCCGCTACCTTTCGTTCCGCCGCTTGCGCAAGCGGATGCTTGATCTGAAACAACAGGCGGCGCTCCACACCGAACGCGCCCGGATCGCCCGTGACATGCACGATGAGGTTGGAGCCAAACTCACGCGGCTGTCTCTGCTGAGCGAAATGGTGGACGGGCAGACGGACCTCACCCCGACGGCGAAGGCGGAGGTGCGGGAGATTTCCGACACGGCGCGCGAGACCATTCTCGCATTCGATGAGATCGTTTGGGCGGTGAATCCCCGCAACGACACGCTGGGCGATCTCACCCACTATTTATGTCGGCATGCCGAGGAGTTATTCGAAGGGACTTCAACGGAGTGCGTGTTTGATCTGCCGCAGGTGCTACCCCCGTCGATGCTTTCCACCGAAGCACGTCACCAAGTGTTTCTCGCTGCCAAGGAGGCGCTCAACAATGTGCTGAAACACGCCCGCGCCCGCCACGTGCGGATCCAGTTGATCCAGCACGCCGACGCCTTCGAGTTGGTGATCGAGGACGACGGCAGGGGCTTCGATCCGGCGGTGCCGGATTCGCGGGCTGGCGGGGGCAATGGCCTCGGAAATTTGCGCGAGCGCATGCGTGGCATCGGCGGGCGGTTTGACTGCCGTAGCAAACTCGGCCACGGTTCCCGTCTCTCATTCACGGTCCCGATTTCCTGAATCCATGCCTCATCCACTCAATTTTCATTGCCCCGCGTGTCGTCACTTTGTCCGACTATCCGAATCCTTCGCCAGAGGTGAGCCTACGCTGTGGGGTGTTCGACAAGTCATGCTACTGCGTCGTTAGGCGTCGAGTTGCTCTTTGGCAGAAATCCACCAAGCCAAGCAATCATGATCAAGGTATCCATCGTCGAGGATGACACGAGGTTGCGCGAGATCTTGGTGCGTTATTTTGCCGGGCAGCCTGACTTTACCTGCCTCGGTGCCTATCCGCATGCCGAGGCCGCCCTGGCGGAGATCCCGCTCAATCCGCCCGACGTGGTGTTGATGGACATCAACCTGCCGGGCATGACCGGGATCGAGTGCGTCCCCCTCCTGCGCGCGGCTCTGCCATCGGTCAAGATCATCATGCTCACCGTCTTCGAGGATAGCGAGCAGGTTTTCAAATCCCTGTCAGCCGGCGCCTTCGGCTACCTAGTGAAAAGCAGCCGTCCGGCGAAGATCCTGCAAGCGATCCGCGAGGTCTTCAACGGCGGCTCGCCGATGTCTGGTCACATCGCCCGCATGGTGGTAGAATCGTTTGAAAAACGGGCTTCCACCCCGGACGAGACCGCCGCGCTCGCGCCGCGCGAACTCGAAGTGCTTCATGGCTTGTCCTGCGGCCAGCCTTACAAACAGATCGCCGCAAACCTCGGCATCAGCCTCAGCACGGTGCGCACATACATCCAGCGCATCTATGAAAAACTCCACGTCAGCAGCCAGACCGAGGCGGTGATGAAATACGCCCGCGGAAAACGGGAACTGCCATGATCTACTCCCGGTTTCCAGACCACGCCTTTGTGGTTCCTGGACTCATGTCGTCACTTTATCCGACTACTCTAAAAGCGAATCGCGGCTTTAATCAAGACTCCGCCCGCGGACCTCGATGCCGGATGGCAGGCTTGCCTCCGATTCAAAATCCACTCCCAAACCTTCCCATGACCAAAGAAACCAAGCGCCTTTCCAGCGGCTTCACCCTGGTGGAATTACTCGTAGTGATCACCATCATCGTGGTGCTCGCGGCCCTCTCGTTTCTCGGTTATGGCCGGATCCGGGCGGCGGCGGACACCGCCCTCACGGTCTCCAACATGCGCCAGATGCAGGTGGCGAACGTTGCCTACTCCACCGATCACAGCGGCCGCTATGTCACCTATCGTTACGATGATCCCGATGGCAAAAGGACCTACTGGTATCGCAATTTAGAGTTCCTCGCGTATTTGACGGGAAATCAGGAGCTTGTGGGAAAGAACGCGGGCGATGTCAATGTGAACACCGTCGTGCCGGAGAGCATGCTGGATCCCATCGTCGTCCGGGCAAAAAAACGAAGTTATACGAGTCTTTCCGCCAGTTTCGGGATGAACCATGAATTCATGAAAACCCAACAATACGCGGATGGCAGCCGGGAGACGTTCGTCCGGTCGTCGCAACTCGCCAATGCTTCCCGCACCGCGGCCTTCGTCACGGCCACTGACAGCGCCGCCAGATATACAAGCCGCAAACTTTGGTGGGATTCGCCCGTCGAGGGGAAAACCACCGATGGCAAGATAGGCTTCCGCCACGGGGACAAGGCCGCCGTCGCCTATTTCGATGGCAGCACGGGGCTGATCACCAAAGAGGACATCGATCGATTCGATTCCGAAGGCGGGAGGACGAATCCGTTCTGGAAAGGAGACTACTGAAAGTTTTCAAACTACCCATGGAACCCAGCCTCTGTTTTTCCATCCTCCCCGCCGCCGCCGGCGATGTCGCCGCATGGACCGACATCTCGACGCCCGGCCCCGGCAAGGATGCTCCCGCGCCCGCTTGGCTGCGTGACCTCGTTTCACATTCGCCAGGACCGCTAAAACCATGAATTATTCCCATTCCAGCCTCTTGCTGGCCGCTACGCTCAGTCTCGTAGCCCTTCCGCTCCAAGCCTCGGATCTGCTATCCGAGGATTTCGAGAGCTACACGGTGGATGCCACTGTTCCGGTCGGCACTTCGGGGGAAAACTGGGTCCAGGCAACGAACAACCAGATGGTCGTGCGTGACGAAACGACCGCCACCCCCTTCGGCACGCCCAACCGGTATCTCGAATACAACGACAGCAGCACCAACACCGGCGGCATCCGCTCGAAGCCCATCGCCGCCGCGTCCGATGCCCTGACCACGTTTTCCATCGATTTCCTCGAACCCGAGGTGGCGGACCGCAACGACGTCGTCAAAGTCGGCTACGCGATCGATGGGCTGGACATGCTCGGCGGAAATACCCGGGTCTCTGTTACCCTCGATGATGGCGTGATCGGTGGCACGACCGGAGGGGACGGTAGCAGCTATTCCTACGATACCGCCTACCGACTTTCCATTATCCTCAACGACACTGCGTCCGACGTCGGCTTCCAAGGCAAAACCATCGCCAGTGGCACCGCCCATGTCTGGCTCAGGAATCTGGCGACCAATGCCCTGACTTTCGCTGGAGTGGCCGCTGATCAGAATTCGGATAAACCGGAAACCAGCTACGCGGTCGCCCTCCGGGCCAACAGCGGCAGTAACCGGCAGTGGATCAACGTGGACAACATCACGCTGGCATCCGGAGTCGAAAACAACGATGCGCCATTGATTTCCGTGGCTTCGAGCCTTGCCCTCGCGGTTGACCCCGGTGCCCAGTCCCTGTCCGTGCCGTTCTCGAATCTCGGTGCGGCTGATCCGCTGGTGATTTCCGCAGTCACTCCCGGTGGCGCGGACGCGGCCTACTTCACGGTCGATTCCTTCACTTCACCCGTCGCCGCCGGCGAAAGCGGCAGCATCGCACTTTCCTTCGATCCCACCGACGGACTCCGCACCTACCAGGCCTCGCTCGAGATCGCCTCGAACGACCCGGCGACCCCGGCGGCAGTCGTGAACCTGACGGTCGATGTCGCGTCTCAGGATCTCGGCCGCATCCTGTTCGTCGGAGACTCGATCACCGAAGGCCGCTTCGGACTGACTCCGGTGGAAAACGGCTACTCATGGCGCTACTACGCTTGGAAACGCATGGTCGATTGGAACATCGGCCACCAGTTCATCGGCACCCGCACCGCCAACAAGGACGGCTCGGTCGTCTATCCCGACTACACCGGCAAACCCTTCACCAACCGCCATGAAGCGGTCTGGGGAACCACTGCCGACAGGCGCGAATCGGAGCTCGGTGCCGCCCTTAACACAATGGCGGGAACCAGCGGCAGCGGCGTGCCAGACACCGTCGTCTTCTTCATCGGTGGCAACGGCGTTTCTCCCGTCTCCACGGTCGATCCGGCGCAGATCGCCGACATCACCGCCGACATCTCATCGATGATCGACATGGTGCAGGGCGAGGTCGGCGGGGTGCCCGGCAACCCGAACGTCGCCATCCACCTCGTTTCCATCCTGCCGCGATTCCCCTCAAGCGGCCCGGACGCGCGCAATGCCAATGGTTTCACCGCGCTCAACGGGCAACTCGCCGCGCTGCCCGCCAGCCAGACGACCGCCACCTCGGCGGTCCGCTACATCGATGCCTTCGAGTTGATGAACGATCCGTCTCACTACTACGACGGCACCCATCCGGACGCGGCCGGGGCAGATCGGCTCGCCGAAATCATCTTCGGGGCACTGGTGCCGGACCGTGATGACGACCGCCTGCCGGATGCTTGGGAAAACGAGTATTTCCCGGATCTCGCGGCGACCGACGGCAGCGCCGATTCCGACGGCGACGGGACGACAGACCATGACGAATTCATCTACGGCTCGAATCCCAAGCTTCGCGGACTTCCGCCGCAACCGGTCATCTCGGTGCCAGACAGCCAACTTTCCCTCACCTTGCCCGCTGCCGCAGGCCCCGGCTACGAGGGCCTCTCCCGCCGTTATCAAATCTTCTCGTCCGGCGATCTCACTCAGTGGGATCCCGAGCAATCCGGCACAGTCACCGGCGCGGCCATCCAGATTCCCGTGACCTTCGGTCCGGGCAGCCGCTTCTACCGCCTTGCGGTGAGCGTGGACGAATGACCGCCAAGACCAATTTTTTACACTGCCAACTGAAAATAACTGACAACAAACCATGAAAACCAACACAAAACTCCGCTCCTACCTCACCACCACCATCGCACTCGCTTTGCCGAGCCTCGCTCCCGCCGCCAACCTGCTGTTCGACAATTTCGATAGCTACACGGCGGGTAGCCTCGTTCCCAACACCGGCATTTGGTCGACGGTCACCTCTCATGCCACCGTGTCCGATGCCGGCACCCCCTTCGGAGCACCGAATCAGTATGTCGATTACGACGACAACAGCACCAGCAACTCCGCCATCTTCCACTCGCAATCCATCACCGATGCCTCCAACGTGCTCACCACGCTTTCCCTCGACTTCTACGAGCCCGACGTGGCGGGTCGAAACGATAGGATCAAGATTGGCTATTCGATTGATGGCCAGCAGCTTCTTGGCTTAAACACCCGCGTGAATATCACCCTTGATGATGGGGTGCTCGGCGGGACCACTGGTGGAACGGGGACGAGCTACTCCTTCGCCACCGCTTACCGGCTCTACATGGTTCTCAACGACAGCGCTTCCGCCGTTTCCTACACCGGCGGCGGCAGCATCGCCAGTGGCGAGGCCCATGTCTGGTTCGAAGACCTGTCCACCAACGCGCTGACCTTCGCCGGTATTGCTGCGGGCCAGAACCTCGCTACGCTCGAAACTGGCTACGGGGTTGCCTTCCGTGCCAACGGCGGCGGGGACCGGCAGCAGATATTCCTCGACGATGTCTCGCTGGACACAGGATTGCTCGTTCCGGGCCTTGCCGTCATCCCCGAGCCTACGGCCGCCCTGCTGGGAAGCCTCGGCGTCCTGCTGCTGCTGCGCCGCCCGCGGAGATCCTGAAGGATTTTCCCATCACTCGAACGCGAGATTCCACATCTCATCAGAGAACGGCCAAGGCTCGGACACTAGCCATGCCAAGCGGCAATTGGCATGTCCGGCCTTGAAGCATTCTCCGGAATGCCGTGGTCGGCCGGCAGGCGGACCACGGCTTTTGCCAACTGCCCAAGAGGGGCGCTAAAGCTTGCTTGCACCAACCCACGGAGTCTCAGCGGAAGTCTCGGCATTTTGCTCGACAGCATCACCAGCGTCGGCGCCACCGGTGGTGGCCAGATCGTGGAACTTGGCGTCCCTAACACCATCCGCAGCGACAGCGGGATCACGCTTGGCAGCCGCAAGGGCAGGTCCAGCCTCAGTTTCGACAGCGAAGCCTTCGGTTTGGGCGAGGGCGGTGCCGTGTTCGGCGACAGCGCCGGGTGCCCGGCAAACTGGCATCAAAAATGATGGCGGCTCTTTAATTATCCAATACCCCGTTTGCACAAGGATCACCACTTTCAGATGAAACGACTGCCCATTTCCATCGCCTTGCTGACCGCCTTTTGCAATGTCTCGGGGGCAGAGAGTAGCCAAGTTCTCAGTGACGGTTGGGAATATCATCAGGGATCCCTTGGCAGCACCTGGGAAATCTGGCGCGGCGACGCTGCCTCCGACAATGTCACCTGGTCGCCTGTCACGCTGCCGCATTGCTTCAATGCGCGTGACGCCGTCGATCCGGAAACCCGCTACTATCAGGGCCTGGGTTGGTATCGCAAATCACTCGAGATCGCCAATCCCTTCCCGAACGGCCGGACGCGGCTCCATTTCAACGGCGCGGGCCAATCGTCCGAGGTCTTCGTCGGCATGGAAAAAGTCGCCGCCCACCTCGGCGGCTACGACGAGTGGACCGTGGATATCACGGACGCGGCCGCGAAATTCAAAACCGCAAAATCCGTGCCGCTCGCCGTCCGCTGCGATAACTCTCGCGACGCCGAATCCATCCCTTCCGATCTTTCCGACTTCAACCGCTACGGCGGCCTCTACCGCCATGTCACCTTGCATTACGTGCCCGCCATTTCGCTCCAGCGGGTCCACATCGAACCCGTCCTAACAGCCGACGGCAAGGCCACCGTCAACGTCCGCGCCCGGCTTTTCAATCCCACCGACCTCACCGACGAAACCGAGCTGAATCTTGAAGTCGCCGATCCGTCAGGAAAGGTCATTCACCGCGCCTCCGTCACGCTCTCCCCGTGGTCCGGCAATCGGGAAATCGATTCCTTCGAGATCGCCGAACCCGAACTCTGGTCGCCCCAATCGCCCGCGCTCTATCATTGCGCCGTCCGCTTAAAATCCAAACACGGCGAATCCCAGGCCAGCGAACGCTTTGGCCTGCGCTCGGTCGAGTGGGTGAAACACGGCCCATTCAAACTCAATGGCGAACGCCTGCTCCTGCGCGGCACGCACTATCACGAGGACCACGCCGGCACCGCCGCCGCCGTGCCGGATGAAGTGGTCCGCGAAACCTTCCGCATGATGAAGGACATGGGCGCGAATTTCGTCCGCCTCGGCCATTATCAGCAGGCTCCGCTCGTGCTCGATCTCTGCGACGAACTTGGCTTGCTGGTTTGGGAGGAAATCCCTTGGTGCCGCGGCGGCCTCGGCGGCCAGCGTTTCAAAAACCAGGCGCGCGATATGCTTAGCAACCTGATCGACCAGCATTACAACCATCCCTCTGTCATCCTCTGGGGCCTCGGCAACGAAAACGACTGGCCGGGTGATTTCGAAACATTCGACAAACAGGCAATCCGCGAATTCATGAGCGAGCTCAACACGCTCGCCCACCGCCTCGACCCGTCGCGTAAGACCAGCATCCGCCGCTGCGATTTCTGCAAGGACATCGTCGATGTCTATTCGCCCAGTATCTGGGCCGGCTGGTACAGCGGCCGCTACACTGAATACCGCGATGCCACCGAAACGGCGATCAAGGACACGCCCCATTTCTTCCATGCCGAGTATGGCGGCGACAGCCATGCCGGCCGCCATGCGGAAAACCCGGAAAATTTCCTCCAGAAAGTGGCCACCGGCAAGGGAACCGCCGAGGTGGGCAAGGCCTACAAGTCCACCGGCGGCAGCGCCCGCGCCTCCAAGGACGGCGACTGGTCGGAGAGTTATATGATCAACCTCTTTGACTGGCATCTCATGGAGCAGGAGCAAATGCCCGACCTCACCGGTGCCGCGCAATGGGTGTTCAAGGATTTCTCGACGCCGCTGCGCCCGGAGAACCCGGTGCCCTACGTCAACCAAAAGGGCCTGCTCGAACGCGACGGCACGCCCAAGGAAAGTTATTATGTCTTCCAGAGTTATTGGTCGGAGAAACCGATGCTCCACATCTACGGCCACAACTGGCCGGTCCGCTGGGGCAAGGCGGGCGAGGAGAAACTCGTGAAGGTCTTTTCCAACTGCGGACAGATCGAGTTGTTCGTCAACGGCAAGTCCGCAGGTGTCAGGCAGCGCGACAGTGCCAAATTCCCTGCCGCCGGCCTGAGTTGGGCGGTGAAACTCAACGAGGGGCCCAACACGCTGCGCGCGGTGGCCACGACGGATTCCGGCGCACTCAGCGATGAGATCCAGGTCGCCTATCAAACGGCCGTCTGGGGAAAATCCGCGAAACTCGAACTTGCCGAGATCGCCAGGGCCAAGGACACCCTCACCATTCAGGCCCGGGTTTTCGACAAGAACGGCGTGCCATGCCTGGACGCCGCGAACCTGATCCGCTTCGGACTGACCGGAGACGGCCGCCTGCTAGACAACCTTGGCACCGCCGGAGGCTCGCGGGTGGTTCAACTCGCCAACGGCCGGGCGCAAATCACGATCCAACTCACCGGTCCGGCGGTCGTGGCCAGTGTCTCGAGCGATGGGCTCGCCACCGCGTTTCTCAATCTGAACCGGTCCAAGTGAATAGGTTTCTCTTCCTTGTCCCGCTTATTCTCGCCATCACCCAGCCGTTGATCTGCCTGGAGCAGCGGTGAATGACCGCCCCCCGGGACCGCGAGTCTGCGACTCGCCTGACAATGCGTGGCGAAAGGTACGCCCTTCGTGTCCTCACTTTCGCCCCTCATTGGCAGCGAGTTTTGGAACTCGCGGTCCCGGGCGGGATTCAGCACACTGACGCAGTGCCAAATCAGCGGAAACACAAGGGCTGGCATTCGCGTGGGTTCCTCCCCCACCTCGATGCTGCGGAAATCCAGCAGGCGATCACATTTCGCCTCGCCGACGCCCTGCCGAAACAGGTGGTCGATGGATGGAAACGCGAGCTCGCCATGAATAGAGCGCAGGAAGACGAGCAAGCTGAGAGAGAACTCCGCCAACGGATTGCCCGCTATGAGGATGCGGGGCATGGATCCTGCGTGCTGCGCGATCCACCCTGCGCGGAGATTGTGCGGGACGCGCTGTTGCATTTCGATGGAGAGCGTTACCGGCTCTTGGAATGGTGCGTGATGCCCAATCATGTGCATGTGCTGGTGTATTGCCCGAAACGAACGCTGCTCGGGGAAATGGTAAAATCGTGGAAAATTCACAGTGCCCGCAAGATCAATCAGCGGCTCGACAGGCAAGGAGGTTTGTGGGCTTTGGATTACTACGACCGCTACATCCGGGATCTGGATCATCTGGCGAGTGCCCGGAACTACATCCGGATGAATCCCGTAAAAGCCGGCCTGTGTCGCAACCCGGAAGACTGGCCCTGGAGCAGCGCCGGCTGGCCCGGGACCGCGAGTCTGTGACTCGCCTGACAATGCGTGGCGAAAGGGACGCCCTTCGAGTCCTCACTTTCGCCTCCCATTGGCAGCGAGTTTGGAAACTCGCGGTCCCCGGACCCGTTTCCCCTGTCGTCACTTTATCCGACTCGCTGCATGGCGATGCCTGCCCTACGAACCCTAGTTTAGTACAATTCCATCCAAATGGTGATCTCCCAATTCAAAGCGCTCCAACCGTCATTTCGCTCGGGTTGTCCGGCATTCTTCGGCAAGTTCCTCGGGTGGTGCCTGCCTGTTCTCGTGGCTTTGGCTCCGGCCGCGCAGTCCCAGACCACGGTTTTCAACCCCGCCAAGGTCGTCATCGTCAAGGCGGACGACTTCAAGGTGCCGAACGAAGCTTGGACCAACTTCCTCGATGCCTCCCGCGATCTCGGGATCAAGGTCAGCCTCGGGGTCATCGTGAAAAGCATCGCCGGAAATGCCACCACCGCCACCTACATGCAGCAGCAACAAGCCATCGGCGATGTCGAATTCTGGAATCATGGCTGGGATCACTCAAGGAATGCCGATAAGACCGTTTTTGAATTCAAGAACTCCGGCCTTGCCTCGCAGCAAACGCATTTCGCCGACGCCCAGGCGGGGATTTTGACGGCGACCGGCCGGGATCCCATCGCCTTCGGTGCACCCTACAACGCGACCGATGCGGACACCATGACGGTCATGAACAACACGCCCGCCGTGCGTTTGTTTTTCACCTACAGTAGTACGACTGCTAGAAACCAAGGGCTGGTCTCGCGCGTGGAAACGATGGGGATCATCTCTGAAAAAGCCACGGGCGACCCCCTCGCCTCGGATTTCATCACCAAATACCCGAATGGCCCAGACGGGCCGGTGTCGCTGCAATTCCATCCACCCGCCTTCAACGCGGCGGATCTGGCGGAATATGTGAAAATCGTCGAATTCCTGCAGGGCAAAGGTTACACCTTCATGTTGCCGGCCGAATACATCGCGGCGCTGGATGGCGCCAAAACCTGGACCGGAGCCACGGATGGCAACTGGACCAGCCCGGCAAACTGGTCGCCCGATGGAACTCCTGCCGGCACCGCTCCTGTCGTCTTCGATGGCACCGGAGCCAATCTCAATACCAACTTCAACGGAACCGCATACACCCTGAATTCGCTGACCTTCACCGCCGATCAAACGGCTGCGGTGACCATCAATACCGTGGTCGGCACGCCGCTCACCTTCAATCCGGGCACCGTCATCGACGTCGCCGCTGGCAGTCATCGATTTGTCGGCACGGGTTTGGCATCTTCCGGGACAAGCCGCGACATGTTGTTTGCAGGAACTACCGGCGACAGTTTCACCTTCAGCATCGCCGCCGGCGCAAGCTTCGAGATCCAGGGCCGGGTGGCGACCTCGGGCACCGACGCGAGCACCCGTAACTTCGTCAAGACCGGCGCGGGAACCTTGGTTCTCTCCGGCTTCAACGGCAGTTCCGGTGCCTGGAACCACGCGCTTGGGAGCGGTTTCGAAATCCAGCAAGGCGTGCTGCGCCTCGCCCAGGTGAATGCTGGAGGCAACAGCGCCAACAACTACCTCGTGTCGAGCGGGGCGGCGCTTGAACTGGATGGCGGCTTCGCCCAGGGCGTGAACAACGGTAGCTACACCCTCAATGGCACCGGCGTCGGCGGCACCGGCTCGCTCCGCAGCCTCAGCGGAAACAATAGCATTGTCGGCACCGGCACCGGTGGCATCCACCTCGCCACCGACTCCAGCATCGGCGTGGACGCGGGCAACCTGACCCTCTCGCAGATCGTCAAAGGCCCCGGTGCCCTCACCAAGGTCGGTGACGGCACGCTCACCCTCTCCGGTGCCAACACCTACAGCGGCGCAACCCTCGTTTCCGGCGGCACGCTCGCCCTCGGAAACCCGGAGGTCCTGCCCGCCACTCCGCTGTCCCTCGGTGCCGCCACCCTTGCGGTCGGAACCGGCGTCACCGAAACCACCGGCCGCCTCGATGTCACCGCAACCGCCACGCTTCAACTGGGCGACGGCGGCTCCACGATCGCCTTTGCCGACAATGGCGATTTACTGGCGTGGTCGGGCACGCTCGACATCATCGGCCCCTTCGTTTCCGGCTCGTCCTTGCGCTTCGGCAGCGATGCCAGCGGACTCACTGGCGACCAGCTTGCCAGTATCACCGTCAATGGCAGTGGCTCCTACGCCCTGAGTGCGAGCGGCTATCTGGTCGAAGCCAGCGTCGGCTTCTCCTCGTGGATCAGCGGCTCTTTTGCCAACGGTATCATTCAGGAGGGACAGCGCGGCGAAAACCAGGACTTCGACAATGACGGCATCGGCAACCTCATCGAATACGCCATCGCCGGCGAGGATCCCACCGTGCCCAATCCTGCGGTCGGCAGCTTTGACGGCACCACCCTCAGCTTCATCAAGCGCGCCGGCATCAACGGCCTCACCTACGCCATCCACGAGTCCACCGACCTCGGCACCGGCGAGGCGTGGGCCGAAGTTTCCGGCAGCTCCTACGTCAACAACGACGGTGTTATTTCCTACGACTTCCCGGGTGGCTCCCCCCGGAATTTCCTCCGCCTTCAAGTCACGTCGAATTGATCCGACACGCCGCTTTTTTCTCCTCTGCCGCTTTTCCCGGTTTCCATTTGGCAATTCAGCATCATCTTTCGCGATCGGGGGCCGTATCCCATGACCCAAAACCTTTCAGATTACCCGCGCCGGAGCCTGCTGCCCGCCATCGTCGCCTGCCTCTGGCTGGCCGGTCATTTCCTTGCCGCCGCAGCTCCTTGGCGCAGCACCCTGTATCCGGAAAACTGGACGCCACCGGGTGAATCCGTCTCGTTCACCACCGACAAACTGATCCAGGATTTTTCCTACGCGGGCTACCAGCGGAGCGAGCAAGCGGTTCCGAACATCACCGGGCCGGTCTTCGACGTGACCACCTACGGCGCGGACGCGACCGGGGCGAGCGACAGCACCGTGGCCATCCAGAATGCCATCAATGCTGCGGCTGCCGGTGGCGGCGGGGTGGTGTTCCTGCCTGCGGGCGAGTTCCGGGTTTCGCCACAAGGCTCCGACAACTTCGCACTCCGCATCTCCACCTCCGACATCGTGCTGCGTGGCGCGGGCACGGCGCAGACGTTTCTGCTCAACACGTCCTACACGATGACCGGCAAGGCGGTGATCCAAGTCTCGCCGCCCTCGGCTCCGCTGGGCACCGCCCGCAACCTCACCGCCGACCTCCCCGGCCCGACCCGCCGCATCCCGGTGGAAAACGCCGGCTCGTTCGTGCCCGGCAATATCGTTCGCCTGCAGTGGGCTTTCACCGACGACTGGATCGCCGAAAACAACCAGCAGACATGGTGGAATGAAACAAATGGCCGCCCGGCCCCCGCGCGATACCTTCGCGAAGTCGTCGCCACCAACCCCACCGAAGGGTGGATCGAGGTGGATGTGCCGACTCGTTACGTGATGAAAATGCGCGACGCCGCCAGCGTGCGCACGATTGGTGGATTGTTGGATAACGTGGGCGTCGAGTCATTATCCATCGGTAACCTCCAGCATCCGGGTAGCGGCTGGGGCGAGGGTGACTACACGGATCCCACCAAGGCTGCCTTCGATACCCACGCCAGTTGGCTCATCCGTTTCTCGAACGTGAGGGACTCGTGGATCAGCGCTGTCCACAGCCGCCAAGCCGCCGCCAACTCCAGCACCTGCCACATGCTTTCCAACGGCATTTCATTGGTGGGCAGCATGCGCGTCACCGTGCGCGACTGCGAGATGCGCCGCCCGCAATACGGCGGCGGCGGCGGCAACGGCTACATGTTCCGCGTGACGTCGAGCAATGAATGCCTGGTCGAGAACAGCCTCGCGGATTTCTCACGGCACGGATTCGTGGTCTCTCACGGGGGCACCTCCGGCAATGTGTTTCTCCAATGCGAGGACCGCGAGACCCAACGCGCCACCGGATCGACCGGCAGCTACGTCACAGGCGGATCCGGCAGCGACAACCACATGCACTTCAGCCACTCGAACCTGTGGGACCAATGCCATGCCAACAACAGCTTCTGGACCGCCCATCACCGGACATTCTTCGGCACCATTCCCCACGGCCTCACTTCCGCCCATGCCGTGTATTGGAACACCACCGGCAGCGGCACGCGCTACACCGACATCGTCCGCAGCGAGCAACTCCACTATGGATATGTCATCGGAACCAGTGGCACGCAAAGCGGTGCCACCAATCCCACCGACGGCAATACCGCCCCGGCCGACCACTTGGAGGGCATCGGACAGGGTGCTGAAATGGAAGTCCCGTCGCTTTACCTCGACCAATTCGCGAAACGCATGCAGGGAATCCTGGTCAATGCGGGTGGACAAGACTTCGCCGCAACGAGCTCCGCCTATCCGCTGGCCGGCTCCGTTTTCACCTACGGCAGCGCTCCGGTCAGTTCGCTGTGGACGCAAATCAGCGGCCCCGCGACGGCGGTGTTTGCGGACGCCTCCTCGCCGGCCACCACCGTGGCCTTGCCGGATCTTGGCCGCTACGTGCTCGAATTGTCGGCCACGGACGGCAGCACCAGCGCATCAGCCCAAGTAGTCATCGAGGTGGCCGTTTCCACACCGCGCTCGACGGCGCATACCATCCGCGGAGAAGCGCAGAATGAAACCACCCAACCCTTGGGATACATCACCAGCGCCAGCGATCTGATCGGGACGCAAGGGCCCAACGGAAGCCGGGACGACCGCAACATCGTGCTCGGCTACACGCTGCCGACCCTGCCGCTGGGAACCACGCTGGATTCCGCCACCCTCGGCTTCGAGATCACGGCGGCCCGCGACTCGACCGGCGACGCGAATCTGCCTGATCTTCATGTCTATCTGCTCGACAGCGTGAACCCGACCGGGACTGGAAGCACTTTCTTCTACCACGGACCGGCGGATCCCTCGTCCGCTGTCACACAGGTCGGCACCACCTCGGTCACCATATCCGGCACCGAGGACAACAATTTCGCCGCAGGCGAACAAACCCGTTTCTTCACGCTCACCGGCGATGCGCTGGGCTTGCTCCAAAACTTCTACAACGGCCACCTGCCGAACCGCAGCACGGTCTATTTTCGCTTCAACCTGAGTGAGGATCCAGCCATGAACAATTTGCGCCGCTACCTCGTTAACAGCGCGGCGGCCGGCTCGGCACTCTATCTCAAACCGAATTTTCCACCCACCGTCAGTGCCGGCCCTGACCAGTTCGTCACCCTCGACCAACTGAGACCATGGACCCCTGCAAGTGTCACCACCGCAGCTTGGTATGATGCCACCGATGTCGTTGCCGGTGCCGTCGCACAATGGACGGACAAGAGTGGCAACAACCACCACGCGTTGCAGGAAACCCCTGCCGTCCGCCCGACTTCGGGCACGGCCACGATCAGCGGACTGAACACCATTTCATTCCGGGTGGGAGATGGGACCAATAAGCAGTTTCTCGCCGCCCCCGATCACCCCAGTCTCGATCTCGACCCGTCCGGCGGTGCCAATATCTTCTCCATTTTCCGCCACCTCGGTTTCGTCAACAACGGCTCCAGCGGGGTCAATACCCCTCTCTCCAAAGGGCAGATGCTCGGCGCCGAAATGGCCTACGGCATCCGTCTCGGCAGCAACGATGCCGTCGGCTTCAAGGCGGGCACCGATATCCTCGTCAGCGCGTCCAGTTCTGCCAATCAGGCCCTCCTTTTCAGCGGAACCCGCAACGACACCACCCGGACCGGCTCCATTCACATCAACGGCATCCCGGCCAACTCGGCCACCAAGGCAAGCGCCATCCTCAGCGACAACACGAGCCCGCTTTACTTCGGTCGCGACTCCACCACTGGCCGTTATTCTAATGTCGACTTCGGCGAGATTCTGATTGTCGGCGGCACCCTTGCCGCTGATGACCGCCAGCGTATCGAAGGCTACCTCGCCCACAAGTGGCAGCTTGCCGGCAATCTCCCCGAAGATCACCCCCACAAGGCCAGCGCTCCGGGAGAACTCTTCGCTAGCGCCGCGCTCGCGGGCACTGGCAGCGATGCCGAAAACGACCCGTTCACCTTCACTTGGTCCATGGTGTCCGGCCCGGGAACCGTGACCTTCGCCGATCCCTCCGCTGCCGATTCAAGCGCCTCCTTCTCCAGTGTCGGCACTTATGTGCTGCGGCTCACAGCCGACAACGGGGCTTCCACTACATTCGATGAAGTCACCATCACCGTCCAGAATCCCGCCGAGGAGCCGAAAACCTATGACGTTTATTTCATCGCCGGGCAGTCCAATGCGGAGGGGCTCGGATATAATTCGGACCTCACGGGAGCCCTGGCTTCCTATGCGGAATCGCAGCCTGGCGTGAAAATCTTCTATGTGAATCCCACCAACCTGGATCCAGTCAATCCCGCCTACAACACCGGCTGGACGACGCTGGCTCCCGGCTACGGCACACCTGTGGGATTCGGCAGCATTCCATCCAATCGTTTCGGATTTGAATTGTCTCTAGGCAAGGCCCTGGCCGCGCACGATCCAAGCCGCAACGTGGCCATCATCAAGATCACCCGCGGAGGAACCAGCCTGGACATCAACTGGGATCCCGCCGGTGGCGACAATTACATGTGGCAAACCTTCGCCAACAAGGTCCCGGAAGCCCTCGCCGCGCTCACCGCCGGTGGCGACAGCGTGAATCTCCGCGGCATGTTCTGGCACCAGGGCGAAAGCGATGGCGGCAACCCGACCTATCAGGCCGATCTGGTGGAATTCATCGCGGCAGTCCGCTCACTCGTCGGCAAGCCGGACCTGCCGTTCGCCATGGGCGAGCTGGAACGGGACGGCGACACCCTCACCGTCAAGGGACGCAGCTATCAACAGACCGTCATGGCCAATGTGGCGGATGCCGACCCCGACACGATCGTGGTTTCCTCCGCAGACCTTCCCACCTTTGACGGCACGCATTTCACTTCGCCGTCCTACATCACCTTCGGTGAGCGCTTCGCCGCAGCGTTCCAGGATTTCGAGCAGGGTCTGAACTATTCCGTCACCTACGATGGCAACGGCGTGACCGGCGCCACCGTGCCCGTGGACTCCAGATACTACAACAGCGTGGCCTCGGCGACGGTCCTCGACGCGGGCACCATGGAGAGAACAGGCTTCAACTTCTCCGCTTGGAACACCGCAGTGGATGGCTCTGGTACCAGTTATCCGCCGGGAAGCGTGTTTGTCATCACGGCAGACACCACCCTCTACGCGCAATGGACGCCCAAACAGACGCCGCTGATCAATAATTGGCCCACCGCGGCAGCCATCACCGAAGGCCAGCCGCTGTCCGCCGCCACCCTGACCGGTGGCAGTGCTTCGGTAGCGGGAAATTTCACCTACACGGACCCATCCACGATTCCGCCCGCCGGCATCTACGTGGCGGATGCCACTTTTACCCCTGACGACACTGTCAACTACAACTCCGTGCCGGGCACCGTGAACGTCACCGTGCAAACCTTTTTCGAAAGCTGGGCCGGGGAAGGCGTGACTTTCGCGGGCGACTCCAACAGCGACGGCGTGGCGGATGGTCTGGCGTGGTTGTTAGGGGCGGAAAGTCCCTCATCGGCGGCCATCGGTTTGTTGCCGACGGTCAGCGGGAACAACGGCGACCTGACGCTCAGCTTCAAGCAGCGCAAGCCCGGCTCGCGGGGTTCATCACTGCTCAAGCTGCAGTACAGCAGGGATCTGGACCAGGCGGACCCGTGGGCCAGCCACACGGCGACGATTCCGGATGTGAGCGGACCCGGTCCTGGTGGCGTGGTATTCGTCATCACGCCGGTGGAGGGTCAGGACTACAATGAGGTGCAGGCAAGTATCCCGGCCCAGGCAGCAGGCGGCACCGGCACGATTTTCGCACGGCTCGGCGGTGAACTCGGGAATCTTCCTCACTGACAATGCCTTCAGGGCTTGGTCGGACCATCTCAATTTCTGATTCCCGGAGGGATCTCGGAATCGACCCCCCGCCATTGATCTGCTGGCCGAAGCCAGCCAAGGCGACCCCCGCACCCTCAACCTCTCATGAGCGGCTTCCTGCAACCCGAGAAACGCTGGCTCCATACACGGAATGGCGCGATTGAGAAGCGAGGACACTCGTTTCCGACGATCCTGAAAGAAGAATGAAGTGCCCGAAAAATCCTGTCGGCAATGACCAGCGCCCCCCAGATCGCTCTTCCTAAGGATTGGCAAGGCGGGGATTTCCTGCGATGCCTCCCGGCATCATGGAACGGATCAAAACGGCAATCGTCGGAGCCAGCGGATACACCGGACAGGAATTGCTGCGGCTGCTCTTGCTCCACCCGGATGTTGAACTGGTCGCCGCCACCTCGCGGCAAGAAGCCGGCAAACCGCTGTCGTCCGTTTTCCCACGCTACCGCTCGCTGCCCGGCGCAGACCTCGCTTTCATGGAGCCGGATCCCGATGCGATCGCGGCGACTGGAGCTTCAGCGGCCTTCCTCGCGCTGCCCCACGGGGTGGCGGCGGAGATCGCGCAAGCCCTGCTCAAGCGCGGGCTGAAAGTCATCGATCTCAGCGCCGACTTCCGCCTGCGCGATGCGGCGGTTTACAAAGAGTTCTACGCTCACGATCACCCGGCACCGGAGATGCTCGATGATGCCGTCTATGGCCTGCCGGAAATCCGTGCCGCCGAGATTCGCGAGGCCCATTTGATCGCCTCGCCCGGTTGCTATCCGACAAGCATCCTGCTGCCGCTACTTCCTCTGGTGAAAGCCGGACTCATCGATCCCGCGACCATCGTTGCCAACTCGATGAGCGGCGTGAGCGGCGCGGGAAAGAAGGCCGACGTCTCGCTGCTTTTCTGCGAATGCAACGAAAGCACCCGCGCCTACGGCGTGCCGAAGCACCGGCATCTATCAGAAATCGAGCAGGAGCTTTCGATCGCCGCCGGCGAAAAGGTGGTCATCACTTTCATCCCCCACCTGATCCCGGTGAACTCGGGCATCGCCACGACCACCACCGCCATGCTGAAAAATGGCGTCGATCCGGATGCCATCGGCGAGGCGCTTGAAGCGGCTTATGCCGACGCGCCTTTCGTCCGACTGCTGGGAAAAGGCGGCTGTGCCGACACCAAGAACGTCACCCGCACCAACTTCATCGACATCGGCTGGACCTACGACGCGCGCACCGGCCGGGTGCTCCTCATGAGCGCCGAAGACAACCTCGGAAAAGGTGCCGGAAGCCAGGCCCTGCAGTCCTTTAATATCTTGTTTGGTTTAGCGCAGACCGCTGGGTTGCATTTTGCCTAAATCCTGTTCAGGCTCGGTGTCCTGCTCCTGCTGTCATGGATTTACCTATCACCCGAATCAAAGGAGGTGTCGGCGCACCTCGCGGTTTCCGCACTGCTGCCATCTCCTGCGGAATCAAGAACCCATCGGTCACCCGTCTCGATCTGGGACTCATCGTTTCCGATAGCCCCTGCACATCTGCCGGAACTTTCACAACCAATCGAGTGAAGGCAGCACCTGTTAGATTGTGCCAAGCCCACTTGAGAAAAGGCAACTTGCGAGCCGTCATTGCGAACTCCGGTAATGCCAACGCCTGCACCGGTGTGACCGGCATTTCCGATGCACGCGCAATGGCCGATGGCGTCGCAAAGCCCCTCGGCCTCAAGCGCACCGAGGTCGGCGTGTGCTCGACCGGCGTGATCGGTCTGCCGATGCCGATGGCACGCATCGAGCCAAACTACGCCGCGCTGATCGCCGCGCTCGGCACCAAGAGCGGCACCGATTTCGCCAAGGCGATCATCACCAGCGACACTCATCACAAGGAGCTTGCCATTTCTTTCAACATCGGCGGCCACCGCGTGCGCCTCGCAGGCTGCGTGAAGGGTGCTGGCATGATCTGCCCGAGCATGGCCACGATGCTTTGCTTCATTACCACCGATGCCGCCATTCCCAGGGACTCACTTCAGAAGGCGGTGCTAGAAGCCGTTGAGGAAAGCTTCAACCGTATCACCATCGATGGCGACATGAGCACGAACGACACCGTGCTGGTCCTCGCCAATGGCGCTTCCGGCATGCCGCCCATGCGTCGCAACGGCCCACGCTGCCGCCAATTTCGCCAGGCTCTGCGCTGGCTGATGCTCGAGCTTGCCAAAATGATCGTCCGCGATGGCGAGCGCGTGACCAAGTTCGTCACCGTCAAGGTCCAGGGCGCGAAGACCTATCAGGATGCCAAGAAGGTCGCCGAGGCCGTCTGCAAATCGCAGCTCGTCAAAGCATCGTGGAACGGCGGCGATCCGAATTGGGGTCGCGTGATTCATGCTGTCGGTTACTCCCGCGCGCGGATTCGTGAAGAGTTCATTGATATCTTTTACGATGGCATCCCCGCCTGCCTCGGTGGGCTCCAGGCCGACACGCCGATGGACAAGCTTCGCGACGTGGCCGCTCAAACGGAGTTCAACATTGAGATCCATCTCAATCAGGGCAAAGCGGACTACGAGATGTATAGTAGTGACCTCTCGCCCGAATACATCGACTTCAACCGCTCTGAGTATGCCTACTGGAAACAGGCGCGGAAGGATGGGCTGGTGTAGCTGCGGCGGCCCGCCGCAGGCCGTGGTTGCTTTTATCTACCCGGCGCTTCACTGCGGTGGCGAGCCGCCCCCTTCATGGCCTGCCACGAGCCCCAGCAGCGACGCTTCCCGGCACTCTTTATCCTTTCCAGCTCTCGCTTTGCATGGCAAAGAAAACGCCATGACGACCCACCAAGAAGCTGCCGACCAGCTCCGAGCGATCCGCTCGATGATGGAGCGGGCGACGATTTTCCGCGCCTTGTCAGGCGAAGCGGCCCTTGTGGGTGGAGCCATGGCGCTTGCAGCCGGCTGGATTTCAGAGCCGAAAAATGGATGGGCCTGGGGTAGTGTCTGGCTTTCCGGTCTTGGAGTCGCCCTGATCTTCGGCGTGTGGCAGCTTTTCCGCTCTGCCGCCGCAAACCAGAAAGCCGTCTGGTCCCACGGTCTCAAAGTTGCCCTACGCGGTGCCCTGCCCTCGTTGATCGTCGGCGGCTTCCTCGGTCTCCTCTACTTGAAATACGGCATGCAGGGCAGCGAGAAGACCGCCGCCTCCGTCTGGATCCTCCACTACGGACTCGCCCTGCTTGCCATCCGCGAGTTTGCCCCGAAGTCGATGGCCTGGCTCGGTATCGCCTTCATCCTCACCGGCATCGCCAGCTTCTCGGCCATGACATTCGTCCAAGCCGCCACGCCGATCCTCAACAAACTCGGTGCCTCCGGCCTGATGGCTGCCACTTTCGGAGGCTTTCACTTGTTCTACGGCGCCGCCATTGTCACCACCACCCGAAGCGATCGCACGGGCGAATGATCGATTTCTCCAAACTCGACAAAACGATCCACGAGAAAGGCCGGCTCAGTATCATGACGCTGCTCGCTTCCCGCGCAAAAGCGTGGCCATTTCAGGACCTCAAATCCGAGCTAGGACAGAGTGATGGCAACCTTATCACCCACCTGCGCACGCTGGCCAACGCTGGCTATGTCGACTCAGTCAAGTATACTGGCGACGGACGACCCCAAACGCAGTACTCTCTAACACCTGCCGGCAAGAAAGCCTTCGTCGACTACCTCGCGATCCTCGAGCAGATCCTCGATCTCGGCAAATAGCTTCCGGAGCATCGAGCCATGAATTCAGAGAATCCGGAGAACTCCGTCTCCAAACCAAGTTGGAAGAGCCGCATCAGAAGCCTCGGTTTCCAACAAGAAGCCCATAGAAGATGAAGCGATTCTTCTGATCTCAGATGTTTCCGGCACCATCATTTCGTGTCCCCAAAATTTCGCAGACAAATGGTTTACTGGAACGGCCAAGTTTGTCACTGTTCCCCAAAGGAAATTGGATGGGTATGATCCCCATTCAGGTCCTTCAATGTTTCTTTGATGCTATGGACACCCAAGATCCTGCCACTTGCTCGCCAACGTCTCAACGAGCCTCCAATCACGCAGCGCTTAACGAATCGGATGAGATCGAAATCGTCTCCGTCCCGGCTCTGAGTCCCAAGCAACGGGTCATCGCGGATTTGCATTCGGTGATCAACTTGGTCGGTGTGCTCTACGGCTGCCTTGAACTGCTTCAGGCGGAGTCGATCGATGGCCTCGATGGGGTGAAGCAACGAGTCAAGCAGCTGACCGATGACATCAATTCGGCTGCTGAAGACGGTCGTATTTTTCCGCTTGATCCAGAGCTGCCCAAGACACTTGCTGCGGAAATCGATGCGGCGATCCAGCAAGCTCCGGATCATGCCAAGGATGAAATGCTGGTTGAGCTGCGATCGACGATTTCCGCTGTTTTCGAGGTCTTTGAGGTACGCGTGTCGGAGCTGAATGCCCGCTTGGCCGAGCCCAAAGCGTGGATTGCCTTTTCGGCGGACCAGCTTAGTTCGTCGATTCAGCAGGTGTTAGATGCGATCGAGAAGAATGCCTTGGGACGCTACAGAATCGTGAAGAACATCGCTGAGCAGACGCCGAAAGACTATCAAATCGAGATCAATATCTCGAGTGAGAATGGGGATCAGTTCCTCATGCCGCCTGTCCTCCAGGATGTCCTGCGTGACATCATCGCGAATGCCCGCAAGTACACGGCACCCGGAGGGCGGATCAGCGCGGGCTTGTATTCATCCGTGAATGGACTTCGGGTCGTTGTCGAAGACAATGGTTTGGGGATTCCAAAGGAGGAGCTAAGTAAGGTGATCAATTTTGGCTACCGCGCCAGCAATGTGATGGATCGCCGAACACTCGGTGGCGGATTTGGCCTGACCAAGGCGCTCTGTGTGGTAAAGGAATTCGGCGGACGTATGTGGATTCGCTCGCGGCTGAATCTTGGTACTCGCATTACTATTTTCATTCCCAATGAGAATGCCTGAGGCGACTTGCTCCAGAGTTTCTGTGAGCTTGACAGTTGTATCGTCAAGGACGGTGGTCCGAGATCTTTCGATGATCGATGGAAGTCAGGTCAAAGGTCCGAGCCTAAGCCAGCGGCGGCAAATGTGGAGGGCGTTTCCATTGCATCAGGATGTTCGCAGAGAGGATCAGCCCTCCACCCAGCAGCAGCGCTCCTGTGATCGACTCGTTCGGATAGGGGACACCGATGAAATTTCCAAGAAGGATGGGGAGAAACATCACGTAGATCGCGGTGAAGACCGGCTCCGTCGTATAGATGAGCCCAGCATCGGTGGCGGCGACTCTTGGCTGCCAGGTGTTCATCAGGAGATACGCTCCTACCGAGCAGAATAATGCGAGCGCGGCGACCAGTGTCATTGCTTTCCCCGAGGCGCCTGCCGTCAGGCATTCGGCCAGTCCGGGTGAAGAAACAAGGGTGATTGGTATAAAGAGGATCGCAATCCCCAGAAACATGACAAAGGAAACGGGCAGGCCTCTGTTCTCGCGATAGGTTGGATTTTCCAGAGCAAGGATCTGGAAGCAGAAGAGGACGGCTGCGGCGAGCGTCTCGAGCTCGCCGCGACCGAGGCTGAATTGATCGAGGCGTATTCCGGAAAAGATTCCGCCGCCCACCGTGACCAAAATGGTCGCCACCACCAAACGCGCCGCAGGCCAGCGTCGCCGCCGAAGGCAGGCCCAGAGCGGAAGGATCACGCAGTAGGCCTGGGTGAGAAATGCCGAAACCGAGGCATCCACATAGGCAAGCGCATCCGCCTGCAGCCACATCGCCGTGCCACCCCAGAAAGCAAGCTTCGCCCCCTGCCACATTTCATTCGGAGATGGCCGGCTCTTCCCAATCAGGAGGGGAGCCAGCATCAGCGCTCCGAGGCCGAAACGTGCGAACTGTAGCCATGAGGCAAGGAACAGCGTGGAGGTGCCCGGCATCCTTCCCGCCTGCTCAAGGTGCAGTGCCTTCATCAGAGGGAAGCTCAAACCCCAGAGGGCGCAAGCAAGGATCAGCATCAGGATGGGCATGGCCAGAGTTAGATGCTTGTCCGCAGCACCTGCGTTGGAAAGCGGGAATCCGCTTTCATTTTTCTTGGCCTTGAAGTCGTTTCCTCCACGACTCGATCTCGCCTTTGATCCTCTGTAGCACCTCGGGTCGCTCCTCCGTCAGGTCCTTCGTTTCATCAGGATCCTTCTGGATCTGATAGAGATGAGTGGGCTCCTTGTCCCAGACGTGGATGTTACGGTAACGTGTGGTGTCTTTGCCGGGAAAGCGCAGGATGAGTTTCCAGTCGCGCTCGACACACCAGAGATACTGCAAGGTGTCGTCGGGATCGCCAGGCGTCATGTTGTGGATCGCGTGGGTCACGCCGAAGACGCGCTCGCGTTCGCTACGGTCCTTGGCGTTGAGGAGGCTGATGCCCGGCAGCTCGTCCGGCGCGGAAAGACCGGTGGCCGCTGCGATCGTCGGAAAGAGATCGATCGCGTGGGCGAAATCGGCAGATCGCTCTGGTGCCACATGCCCGGGCCAAGAGACCAGAATCGGGGTGCGGATGCCGTCCTCGTAGGGTGATCCCTTCGAGCGCAGCGCGTAGCCATCCCATAGCTTCTGGTGCGGGTCATCGGCATTCGTGCTGCGGGCCGCCCAGCCGTTATCGCAAATGAAAAGGACCAGCGTGTTTGCTGTCTGACCCCTTTTTTCGAGGTGGCCGAGCAGTTCGCCACAGGTCTCATCGAACCATTCGCACATCGCAGCGTACTTCGCGACGTCGCTCGCCCGGCCGTCCTTGCGGTATTTCTTCAGCAGCCGCTCCGGTGGGTTGTGTGGGGTGTGAGGAAGGAACGGAGCATACCAGAGCAGGAACGGCTTCTCCGCGTTGACGGCATGGTCGATGAAATCGGTCACTTCCTTGATGCCTTGCCGACCGATCTCAAGTCCCGCGTCACCGTGACGACCGCCGCGCTTCGGGTCGCCGTGGGTCATCCCGTGGGTGAAGCCGCCGTCTTGATAAGAACCTTCCCACCACTTGCCGGACTGGTGCGCCAGGTAGCCATGGGAGGTGAGCATCTTGATGAAGCTCGGATGCTTGTGGAAAGCCTGCTGAACCGCCACGTCAAGCTCGGCACGCTGGTTCATGCCATCGACGTCGTTGCCAGTGACACCGTGCTGAAAGGGAAACAGACCGGTCGCCATCGAAGCCAGCGAAGGCCGACACAGTGGTGCCGCGACGTAGCCACGGGGGAACACAAGGCTGCGCTCCGCGAGGCGGTCGAGGTGCGGCGTCTCGATGACCTCATTCCCCATGAACCCGTAGTCCGACCACGCCTGATCGTCACCTAGGATGAAGACCACATTCGGCGGTTTGTCAGCTCCCGAGGACGCCAGCGTCAGACAAGTGAAAAACAGCGCGGCAAGCTTTTGAAATGAAGACGGTGGCATTCAGGAAAGGTTGGATAGGGGTCAGGCAAAAACATCAGTCACCGCGTTGCCCTTGCCGTCCTTGGTAGCATAGAACGGCCGGCGTTCGATGTCGAAGACAGTCTTCGGGCTGATGCCCATGGCGGTGAAAATCGTCGCGTGGAGGTCCTCGATCGACACGGGATTCTCCACTGCGAGGCACGGACGTTCGTCGGCAGTTTTGCCATAAACAAAGCCCTTCTTCACGCCACCGCCGAACATTGCCACTGAGCTACCTCCGGTGAAGTGCCGGTGCAATCCATAGTGCTTCATCTCTTTGATGACGTCGGTCTTGGCGCGCGATTGATCCTGGGCGTTCGAGCCGGGCACGCCCTCGATCATCATGTCGCGGGTGAACTCCGAGGCGATGATCACCAACGTGCGCTCAAGCATGCCGCGCTCTTCGAGGTCGCGGATCAGGCGGGCGATCGGCCGATCGATTTCGGCGTGGAGCCTTTCATAGGTCTTGTGGCCGTTTTCGTGGGTGTCCCAGTGAAGAAAGGGCACGTATTCGGTGGTCACTTCGACGAAGCGCGCACCTTCCTCGACCAGCCGCCGCGCCAGCAAGCAGCCACGGCCGAAGCGACCGGTGTCGTAATCCTTGAGCGTCTCCGGCTTTTCGTCGGCTAAATCGAAGGCCCGGCGCTTCGGCGAGCCGAGCAGGCGGTGGGCGGCATCGAGCGAGCGCAGCATCGATTCCTGATGGAAGTCGCTGAGATTTTCTCCCTGCGGCGAGTGCTTCAGCATCTGCTGGAGCGCGCGATAGCGGCGGCCGAAACGATCCGGGCCCATCCCCTCGGGCGGACGTACGGCTTCGGCGGCCTTTTCCGGATAGGGCAGATTAAATGGCGAGAACTCGGAGCCGAAGAAGCCACCGGTGGTGAATGCCTTGATTTCCTGACTTTCGCCGATGCCTTCCAAACGCTGGCCGATGTTGACGAAGGGCGGCATCACCTCGTTGCGCGGGCCGAGCACCTTGGCCATCCAGGCGCCGATGTGCGGCGCGGCGACGGTCTGCGGCGGCACGTAGCCGGTGTGCCAGTGATACTGGTGCCGCGAGTGCAGGATGCTGCCAAGGTCCGGCTGGACGTGCGAACGGATCAAGGTGCCGCGGTCCATGATTTTCGCGATCTCCGGCAGACCGGCGGAGATTTGAAGGCCATCGACCGAGGTATCGATCGCCGGGAAGGTGCTGATGATTTTCTCGACCGGCGTGCCGACCTCAAAGGGCAGATAGGCCTTCGGATCGAAGGTCTCCGCCGATGCCATGCCGCCGGCCATCCACAACAGAATGCACGCATCGGCACGCGGTGCGGGGTGGTCGACCTCGTCTTCGGCGCGCAGCAGCGGCGCGCCCCCGGTGAGGGTGAATGCGGAGCAGGCCGCCAGCCGACGGAGGAATTCGCGACGGGTCGGGCCAGGCCGGGAGGCATCAAACCAGGAGTTGTTCATCGGATGTAAAAGAATTCGGGTTGCACGAAGACGGTCCAGAGAAAGTCCGCCATTCCCTCCTCAAGCGAGCCCTGACTGAGCATGCCGATCGCCAGCGAGCGCTCGTCGGGATCTGGATTTCTCGAAAAAGCGGCGAGATAGACGCGATCGACCAGCTCGCCTACCGGCTTGCTCGTGGCAAGCAGCGCGCGCGCGCCCTCGCGGAGCATCGAGGCGAATTCGGGACCGTTGGCGAGGTGGATCGCCTCAAGGGTCGAGACCTGATCAGGCCGGCTCGATACGACCTGATCGCGGTTCGGGCGACCGAGGGCGGACTGAAAGGGATCGAGTTCCTGCAAGGCGGCGCGCACCGGTCGTCCATCCCAAGCCTTGAGACCCCGCGCTTTGGCGACCGCCTCCAGCGTGAGTGGCCCCTTTTCGCCACCCGACGGTGCCTGCGGCCAACTTCCCGTCACCTCGCGCACGCAGTCGATGAACTGCTCGGCGGTGAGACGTTTCATGATTGGCCCACGGAATGCGACGCGCCCCAAGCCGTCGCCGACAATCACGCTCTCACTTTGATAAATCCTTGAGCTGACGATCAATGCGAGCACGGCTTTCAAATCGTAGTCCTTCTCGACAAGGTAGCTCGCAAGGTAGTCGAGCAGGTCGCTGTTCCACGGCTCGGTGTCCATGGCATCGACCGGATCGACGATCCCGCGCCCCATCAGGCGTTGCCACAAGCGGTTGACGAGCGTCCGCGCGGTTCGGCCATTTTCCGGATGGGTTATCAGGGCGGCAAGCTGGCGCAGCCGTTCATCGCGCGGGGCCTTCGCGTCGATCTCGCCGAGCTCCGGGTAAATCCATGCCGCCAGCGCGGTCTCGCCGGTCGGCTTGTCGCAGCGGTTAAGCTCGAGCGGCTCGTCCGAGTAGATCGCCGCCAGGCTGTAGGCATCCTTGAGCTTCCACTGGTCGACGAAACTATCGTGGCACGAGGCGCACTTCATGTTGATGCCGAGAAAGACCTGCGAGACGTTTTGCGAAAACTGGATCGCCCGGGTCTGGCTGGCATTCACCGATCCGCGCCATTGGATGCCCTCGATGAAACCCTCGGACTCCGGGGTCGGCGCGACGAGTTCCCGGACGAATGCATCGTATGGTTGATTCGAAAGGAGGGCGCCGTAAAGCCAGCCGGTGATTCTTTTCCGCCCGCCGGTGATGAAGCCGGTGCCGTCGTAGGCATTGCGCAGCAGGTCGTTCCAAAAGGTCAGCCAGTGGTCGGCGTAGTCTTCATGGCGCGCCAGCAAGTCGGCGATGGCTTTTCCGCGCTTGTCCGGCGAGTCATCGGCGAGAAAGGCGGCGAGCTCCTCCGGACTCGGTGGCAGACCGATCAGATCGAGCGAGACGCGGCGCAGAAAGGCGGCATCATCGAGCGGCGCGGGGCTCTCGGCTTCGTTTTCCAGAAACCACGCAGCGACGATCCGGTCGATCGGGTTGGCATCCGCCTCCCCCGGCGGTAGCTGTGGTTTCCGCGGCTTGAGCGGGGCCTCGTAGCGTTCTTCGCCGAAAGTGAATCCAGGCTCCCACGGCAGCCCCTCCTTGATCCAGCGCTCGATCAGCGCGATCTGCTCCTCGGGCAGCGGGTCGGGGTGCTTATCCACCGGGGGCATCCGCTCGTCCTCGTCCTCGCTACGCAACAACTCGATCATCCACGATTTCTCCGGCCTCTGGATATCGACCACGCCCGCATTCAGCACCATGTCACGATCGTTCAGCGAAAATCCGCCCTTCGATTTGTCGCCCGCGTGGCACTCCACGCAGTTCTTGCGCAGGATCGGCACGATCTCGTGCGCGAAGTCGACCTCCGCGACCAGTGGCAGGGGAGCCCACGCAAGAGCGAGAACAGTCCAGAGTGGAGTGGGAGCACGGAGAATCATGATGGGAATGAAGAACGGCGAGCTTTCGTGGCCTGTCGAGCAAAAGAGCGAGCCCGCCCCTTTGTGAGCCTACCTCTACGGTGGGATGCTCGATATCTTTCGAGACGACTTCGGGTAGGATGGGATGCGGACTTTGCCTGGGAGATTGGTTGCGCTTGCTTCGTCCGCCGGAGTCCCTCTCACTCAGCGCAGTGGGCTTGAGCGACCCTGAAAACCTGCCGGCCATCCGAACGCGATGAAACGTGGACGTCCAAGGCAGTTTGACGAGGCGGTCGTACGCGAGCGAGCCATGGAGTTCTTCTGGGCGCATTTTTATTTCCGTGATCCATTTTTGTCTCGACGTCCTCCATCTTTTAATGGACCCTTCGCGTTGAATCAGAACAGTACCTAGATATACCATGCTTAAGAACAACATTCTCATCGCCCTATTTCTAGCTGTCACTTCGGTGAGCAGCCATGCTACTGTCTATGTCCTGTCGGGTACTATGGATCCGGTGCAGGCAACCACCAATCCCTCAAATACGGGGAGTGGCAGCGGCACCATCAGTGGATTATATGATGATGCTACCAATTTACTCGATTATAGTATGACCCTATTCGAAAAGCCATTCGGGCAGGGTGATTTTCGAATTTTTAGTTGAAGCGGGCGGTCTGCAGAGGGTGCCGAGGGCTTGCGGGAGGTGCGCAGCGCCTTTCACTGGGAAAAATGGCCCAGCACCCTGAC
>CAZVMS010000110.1:0-24422 GCA_964628795.1 uncultured Haloferula sp.
AGCTCGCAGGCGAGGTGGAATTCATCGTCTTTTCGCGAAGCGGCGACCCACAACCCCGCGACGGTTGGAAGCTCCATTCATTAAAGGGAACCCATCCCGCTTCCGCTTCCGCCATTCGCGAGTCCTTCAACGCAGGAAACCCCTGCTCTGAATGGCTACCTCCCCTTGTTTCGGCCTACATTCGGAAGAATCAACTCTATACACCCTGAACGACGGCTTGCAGCCGCTGAAATTCGCATTTACGGTCCTCCCAACAATCCAGACCTCCATTCATGAAATCCCGACTGCTTATCCTCCTCACCGCCGGCCTTTGCCTTAGTAGCCTTCACGCTCAGACCGCCGCCGAGCCCCAAGCCGATGCCAAGGAAATGCTCCCCTGGGAGAAGTCGTTCCTTAATCTTCCCGAAGAACGTCGCACGGAGTTCTCAAAGCATCTGGCCAAGAGCCGCGAACTATTCGGCCAGAAGCGCGTTTTCGAGTGCATTGAAGAGCTCGACAAGGCCAGGGCCATCTATCCCGACTCCCCTGACCTCGAGAACCTTCTGGGTGCCTGCCAGGTTGAGTTTCGCGCCTTCGATAAGGCCATGGAGCATTTCGATCGAGCCAACGAGCTTCAACCGAACGAGCCAAGCATTCAGTTCAACATCGCCGAAATCTTCTTCGTGACCAAGCAATGGCAGGCGGCGGAAGAGGCACTTGAAGCACTGGTCGAGACCTCCAAAGAGAATAAAGCCACCGGGCAAGCCATGATGATGCAGCGCTTGGTTGAGTTCAAGTTGATGCTCGCCAAGATCAAGCTCGGTAAGATGGAGGAAGCTCAAGCCATGGCGAAGCTCTATGACCATCTCGATGATTCACCCTTCAGCTACTTCGCCGAAGCAGCTCTAGCCTATCAAAACGATGACGAGTTGACGGCAGAAATGGCGATGGCACGTGCGGGTCGTATCTTCCAGAATCCCGCCATCATCTCACCTTGGCAGGATACCATGATGGAGTTCGGTTACATGAAGAGCTTCTTCGGGGGTGACCTGCCAGACGAGGAGTAATTCAATCGCTCGATTCGCCCGAATCCAGTGGGTAGCTTGCTACTTGTTCAAGGTGAATCCCGTAGAGCTCCGCGATCTCCTTCGCATCCGACGCGTGGTAGTTGTCGCGGAAATAGATCTCCCGGACTCCGTAGGCACAAAGGGTCTGCATGCACGAGGTGCACGGCATCGTGGTGCAGGCAACCAGCTTAACCTCACCCCTTCGAAAGAGGCTGCAAAGGTTCACCTCGGCATGAAGCATGTATTTTTGTCGGGCTTCACGATCATCCCAAAAGCCTTCGGAAGGATCAAATCCCGGGGCCAATCCATTGTAAGCCGTGCCAATCACCCGGTTATCGAAGTCAAGCGCGGCCGCACCGACCTTGCGATAGGGGTCTTCGGATCGCAACGATGCCACATGGGCAAGAGCCATGGCATATTCAGGAATTGATAAGCGGGACACGTCCCAACTCAAGCCATCCCGGCTACGAAGGTCAACGCTCTGAATCCGCCAGTTTGAGCGCTTCCGACATCATCCTGCGAAGCTCAGCTCTTACGGGGTCCGCATCAGCCTTGGCGTCAAGCAGCATCGCACCCATCTGATCGGTCGTTACACCTTCGCCGCGCAGCCACATGCCAAAACCTGCAAGTAATGAAGCATGGCGCATTCCAGCAGTGACGCCGTCCTGAATACCAGGCAGGTCAAATTTTGAGCTGAGTGCTCCCAGATCAATCGTAACAGCTCCCAGTCCACTCGCGGAATCCATCACCTCCAACAAGACGAGAGTTCGCCGATTCGCCGGCAGTGTGCTTGGCAAATCCCGGTCATCGCGAACGGCAAACGAACCTAGCAACCTGCGAGACCTTTCTGACTCATACACCACCTTCAAATCCCTTGCCTCCGAGGCCCCCGCCTTGAGCTGCACCCCAACAAGCACCGATTCGGAGTTCCATGGACACTTCATCGTCTCGACGGAGACCGAAATATCTTCAAATGGCACGCCACCCGGCAGAGCCGCGTTGTTGATCAGCTCCTCCACTCGAACTGCATTCCTCGGCGGCAATTGCTGCTTCTCTCGGATCCATCCATTCACCCAACGAAGGCTCGAAGTGCCGACCACCACCGGCAAGCGGGTTTGCGCATCGCGGCTAAACCCTGACTGTGCCCCCGTCATCGGCAGACTTTCCTTTTCAGGCAGAGGCCGACGATCAAGATGCTGCGCGACATCACTAAGAAATCCTCCGGGTCGGCTTTCCAGACTCTTCGCTTGTTCTTCAGCAAGTCCGCCTCGGCTTCCCACGTTCGTCGATCCCTCGCCCACGCCAGGTCCAGGCATCGGCAAAAGCGCGATCTCATCCGTCACGATCCCGGAACTAACCACCTCGCCTGATTTGTTAGATTCAACCCGGCTCATCAACAGCGCGGCAAACGCCACCGCCGCCGCCGCCCCCAGACCCGCCAGCCATGGCTTCCAACTGCGCTGGGCCGATGCCATTTGCACGACTTTACCGAGAGAATCGGCATCACGACCAGCTTGGCGAATCGCCTCCCGTTGGGCAGGCAAAAGTTTCTCGTTTCCAGCCCCACCAAGGACGGCGTCGAGGAATCGAAAAGTCTTTTCCAACTCGGAGAGATTCATCTTGATTGCCGGGTCAGCCGCTGCGGCACGCTTGATCACGGCCGCTTCTTCGGCAGAAAGCTCTCCGAGCAAATAGGCGCTCAGTCGGGGATCATCGGGTGTTAGTTTCATGGTCATTGTCCCTCCATCAGGTCTGCGGGGAGCAACTGCCTCAGGCGCTTGATCCCCGTGTGAATTAGGAAGCCCACATTGCCCCCGGTCAGCCCGGTCGCCTTGCTGATCTCCTTGTAACTCATGCCATCTCTAAATTTCATCAAGATAACATCACGTTGGTTCTCCGGAAGCCTCTCCATGAAGGAGAGGACTTGCTCAATACGTTCATTGAAATCCACCTCGCTATCCGGGGCGGCGAGCTTCGAAAGGGTGCGTTCATGACTGTCTTCCTCCAGCGGTGTCATCCGCGATTCCTTGCGCAGGATATCGAGTGCCCGGTTTCGGCAAACCGTGAAGAGCCAGCTCTTCAGTCCGCCCCGAACTTTGTCAATGTCCTGACGGCATAGGCGAATGAACGTGTCCTGCACCACGTCCCTCGCACGATCGCGGTCGTGCACAAATCCCATGGCATATCCAACGAGCGGCGACTCAAAGTCAGCCATCGCTTGTTCGATAAATTGCTCCCGGGTTTCAGACATTCCCTCACGTTGGGCGTCCATGGCTTTGGACGTCGCAGTTTCCTTTTCAACGTCCCACTCCCCGTTTTCTTGGGAATTTTCTCCCTCCGTGCTCATTCCGACTTCATCAGCGGACAAAAAAGCTCAAGTGCTCGAGTTCCAGAGCGAGATCGACGTTGTTCACCACGACCTCGGCCGGAACCTCCAGCATCACCGGCGAGAAATTGAGAATCCCCTGCACGCCGGCTGCCACGAGCCGGTTTGCCAAGGATTGGGCGATCACACCCGGCACACAAAGGATCGCCAAGCGGACCTGCTCCTCGGCAATTTTCACCTCCAGCTCCTTTTCGGAAAATACCGGAACCGTCACGCCGCGGGCCTTCACCGCCTCCGGATCAGCATCAAATGCCGCCACGACTTCAAAGCCTTCCTTCTGGAATCCCTGATACCTCAAAAGTGCCGATCCCAAGTTGCCAGCACCCACCAGCACCACAGGTTGCAGTTTTTCCCGCCCCAGCGCATCCCGAATCATCGTCGCCAGCGTCTCCACCGGATACCCAAGCCCCCGTGTTCCAAACTGGCCAAAATAGGCCAAATCCTTCCTCAGCTGCGACGGCTTCACCCCCGCTGCCTTGGCCAATGCCGTGGAACTCACGGTTTTTTGGTCGTTTTCCACCAGCCGCTGCAAACAGCGGTTGTAGATGGAGAGGCGGTAAATCGCCTTCTTGGGGATGTCGATTCGATCCACGGGAGCCGCAGGAAACGTCCTGAACCCCAAGGGGTCAAGCCCGGACCTGATCGATGGCCATGGCGAGCAATCAAGCAATCGGAAGCCTCAACCTCTCACCTGACCTTCACCCCGAACCCGATACTGATAACTGGTCAGCTCACGCAGCCCCATCGGCCCGCGAGCGTGAAGCTTCTCCGTCGAAATCCCGATCTCCGCCCCAAAACCAAACTCCTCACCATCGGCAAAGCGAGTCGACACATTGTGGAACACGCAGGCCGAGTCGACCGATCGAAGAAACGCTTCAGCCGTCGCTTCAGCCGCTGTCACAATGCAATCGGTGTGATGCGAACCATGGTGATTGATATGGGAAACTGCCTCCTCCAGGGAATCGACCACTTTGATCGAGAGAATCAGATCAAGATACTCCGTGCCCCAATCTTCCTCCGTCGCGTCAATGCAGTCGATCACCGCACGGGTCCTGTCACATCCGCGCAGCTCCACCCCCTTCGTTTTCAGCGCTTCCGCCACCTTCGGCAAGAAACTCTGCGCCATCTCGGCATTTACTAACAGCGTCTCCAGCGCGTTACACACTCCCGGCTTCTGAGTCTTGGCATTGACCACCAAATTCACGGCCATTTCCATGTCCGCTGCGGCATCGACATAGATGTGGCAAATCCCATCGTAGTGCTTGATCACCGGCATTCTCGCCTGCGCCACGACCGTCTCGATCAGTCCCTTGCCACCACGTGGAATGATCACGTCGAGCCACTGGTCCATCTGACAAAGCGCCGTGACGCTCGAACGATCGGTAAACGGCACCAACTGAATCGCATCATCCGGCAAACCCGCCGCTGAACCCGCATCCTGCAGCGCCTTGGCAATCGCCCGATTCGAGTGAATCGCCTCCGAGCCACCCCGAAGAATCGTCGCATTTCCCGCCTTCAAACAAAGCACTGCCGCATCGCTCGTCACGTTCGGACGACTCTCAAAAATAATCCCGATCGTTCCAATCGGCACCCGCACCTGTTCAAGGCGCATGCCATTCGGACGCTCCCACTTTTCCATCACCTCGCCGACGGGATCGGACAAGGCTGCGACTTGTTCGATCCCTCCGGCAATCGCATCCACCCGCGTCTCATCGAGTCGCAAGCGGTCCAGCATCGCCTTACCAAGCCCCTTCTCTTCACCCGCCGCAATGTCCTTCACATTCGCCGCGACGATCTCTGGCGTCGCCGCTCGCAAGCCCACTGCCATTGCACGGAGGATCGCATCTTTATCGCTCGTCGAGAGCTGCGCCAACATTAACGCTGCCGCCCGCGCCTGCCGCGCCATTGTCTCCACTGCTGCGTGGACTTCGCCTTCGTTCATGCGCGGAATCAAACAGCCCTTTGCCCCGCTTGCAACCTTTCGGAAGACATCCGCCGCTAGACCGGCAATTGGCCGACCAAAAACCGCGTCGAAATCCCGGACTCGCCGGCAAGAATCCGTCCCAGCCTCTCAGGCCGCCGCCCATTCGCGATGTGTGTCTCGACCCCCGAATCGACCGCCAGTTTCACTGCCTTTAGCTTCGAAGCCATGCCGCCGATCGAAAATTTGCCCTGTTCGTCTTTCACAAAGCCCAACACATCATCGACCTGCGCCACTTCCGGAATCAAAACATCTCCGTCTGGAGAAAGCAGACCATCCACGCTGGTCAGCAAAATCAGCCGCTTCGCCCCGACGAGTCGTGCCACATTCGCCGAAAGCATGTCGTTGTCACCCACCTTCAACTCCTGAACCGCCACCGAATCGTTCTCATTGATCACCGGCACGATCCCTTTTTCCGAAAGCAAGCGCTCCAAGGTATTCCGCACGTTTGTGCTACGAGCCTCCGTTCTCAGATCCTCACCCGTCAAAAGCACCTGCGCCACGGAGAGATCGAAGTTCCGAAACAAGCTCTCATAAGTGTGCATCAGCCGCGCCTGACCAACCGCCGCGCAGGCCTGCTTCGTCGCCACATCCGAAGGATAGCCATCCAGCCCGAATGCCGACACCCCCGCACCGACCGCACCGGAGCTCACCAGCAAACAGCGATGCCCCTGCTCGACTAAACCTGCGATCGCCGTCACCAAGCGAACCAGCGATGAGCCATCGAGCGTTCCATCGCTGACTTTCGTCAGCACCCCTGTGCCTGCCTTGATAACCGTAAGTGAATCCATAGTGAAGATGCGCCGCTCGTATGCCCGGAATCCCCCACTAGCGCCATTGCAAAATCAAGGGAGACCGGGCCCTCAGGCTCACCGCGCAGAATCCCACTTGCCCAGCGCGCCATCCGTCCCTAAAGCCACCGCCGTGAGCACTTTCCCAGCACGCGGCGACAAGAAACAGGTCGAAGAAGGCCTTGGATTCACCCCGAAGTTCGATGCCGACGGCCTGATGCCCGCCATGGCCATCGACGCCACCACCAAGGAGCCACTGATGCTCGCTTACATGAACGCCGAGTCGCTCCAGCTCACCCTGGAAAAAGGCGAAGCCGTTTACTGGTCACGCAGCCGCCAGGAAATCTGGCACAAGGGCGCGACCTCCGGCCACGTCCAGAAAATCCAGGAAATCCGCACCGACTGCGATCAGGACGCGATCGTCCTCTACGTCGAACAAATCGGTGCTGGTGCCTGCCACACCGGTCGCAGCGGCTGTTTTTATCGGAAAATCGACACCGCCACCGGCGAAATGAGCTTTATCCAAGACGGCAAGGCCTTCGACCCCGAGAGCGTCTACGGAAAAGCTTGAGAAATAACCGAAAAACACCGAATTTCGCGGTTGCAAACGGGGGCGAGTTCCCCTAGTTCTCCCGCCCCTCGCGCTGACGGGAAACATTTTTGCACTATTCAAAGTAAAGGACGACGCCATGGACATCATCAATAAGATCGAGCAAGAGCAACTGAAGGACGAAGTTGCAGACTTCAATGTTGGCGACACCGTCAAGGTTCACACTCGCGTGGTGGAAGGCGGCAAGGAGCGGATCCAGATCTTCGCAGGTATCGTCCTCGCCCGGCGTGGTTCCGGCGTGAACGCCTCGTTCACCGTCCGCAAGATCTCCTATGGCGAAGGCGTTGAGCGTGTTTTTCCGCTTCACACCCCACGCATCTCCAAGATCGAAGTCACCCACAAGGGCAAGGTCCGCCGCGCCAAGCTTCACTACCTCCGCGACCGCGTCGGCAAGAAGGCCACCTTGGTCAAGAGCGCCGACAAGTAATTTTCGGACACCTGATTTTTCAAAACGCGCCCCGGTCTGATCCGCGGCGCGTTTTTTGTGGTCAGCAACCACCCGAATTCCCCTTGGCGACCACCTTCACCTCCTCCATTTTCCCCCCGTGAGTCGCGTCCCACTACCACTGGTCATCCTGCTCTGCATCGCGGTCGTCGGTATTATCTGGTGGCACGGCACCAAGAATTACGACTTTCTCACTCCACCCTCACCCACCGAGATCGAATTCGCCCGCCAGCGCGCCGCGGGAGAACTGGCACAACCTGCCGACCTTTTTGCGATCGAAGCCGCAACGGAGGAGGAAATCGTCGAAGTCACACCTCCCAAACCGCCTCCCGAGCCTCGCGCGCCAGTCCCCGTCATCGAAGTTGGAGATCTCAGTGGCCCACCCCAACTTGATGCCTGGACAAAGGAAGCCGACAAGCCGACCGCCTCATTTATCAATCTCGCATCCAAGCTCGAGGCCGACACCCAATTTGCTTGGGCCCTCATCGCTTGGGAGCGCGTCATCGATCAGACCAATCCATCAGATGACGAGCGCGAAGTCGCCCTCAATGGCATCCGCCGCATCCGCGCCACACTTCCCCCGTGGAACGACGACCCTAAAGCCGCCACCCCGCTCATCCTGAGCGTCGACGCCCCCGGCGACCGACTGCAGCTCACCACTCGCGCGGCAAGCGAAGCCGCCGAAACCATCGAGAAAGCGAGCTCCGGACTGCTCAGCATTTCCTCCGTCGTCCGCAAGGGCCGCGCCACCGCCGCCTCGCCGAAATTGAAGGTCAGCCTTGCCGCAAAGGAAACCAAAGAACCACCATCCGTCGAAACCCCAGCGCCCGAGAGCGCCGAGGACATCGAAAAAGAAATTCTCAGCTCCGTCTTCAAGCTCGTCGGATCGAAGCTCGCCCTTCGAGCCGACCTTAAGAGCATTCCCTCACCGTCATCCGCCGAGCCTTCGCCCGAGTCACGCGAGTTCCTCATCACCCGCCTCGCCTGGCAGAAGTTCGCGGAATCCAGCACTTCTCCCTAAGAGAACGCTGGACCAGAGCGTTTTCCCGGGGAAGCTACTCCCAGTGACCGCACGAATCGCCATCCCCATGATTCTCATGCCCTTCGGCCTATTCGCCGAAGAGCCCTCGTTGGCACCCTTATCGGTCGAACCCCTCACCCTCCCTGCCCCAGATCAAACCGTTGCCAAGCACGAACCTGAAATCACTCGCCTCGAAGACGGCCGCGTGAAAATCGGCAAAATCCTCATTGATCCCAAAACTCGCGAGATCCGTTTCCCAGCTCAAGTCAACATGCGCGAGGGACTCCTCGAGTTCATCGTTGTCCACGAGAATGGCAAAATCCACGAATCCCTCCTCTGCACAAAAATTTCCGCCACCAAACTCAATATCGCCATCAAGTTGCTTCACTATAAAGCATCGCGGGAACTCTACCTGAAACTCGAAGAAGATGGCAGCCTCGGCAGCGAGTTCCAAGAGGCCAGCCCCGAGGAAAAAGAGGGATCACGCCTGAGAATCGGATTCGAGTGGCAGGAAAACGGCACCACCCAGACCGCCAACATCACCGACTGGATTTCCCACGCCGCCACCGAAAAGCCGATGCCAAATGATCCATGGATCTACGGCGGCTCGTTCGTCGTCGACGGCACCTTCGTCGCCGAAAGCTCGGGCGACATCATCGCCATCTTCCTAAGCAATGCCGCGATGATTAATTTTGCAGGAAAGGACAATCAAGACGATGAAGTCTGGTTGCCTCACGCCACCCGTGTCCCGGCAGAGGGCACCCCCGTCACCGTTGTTATCTCACCATTCGAACCCCAGAAATAGTTATGAAGTCGATCACACTCATCGCACTCGCTGCCAGCATTGCCACCTCCGTCGCGCAGGATGCGCCGGATAACCCCTACCTCTCCCTGCAGTTCGAAATGAAGCAGGCCATTGCCCGCGGGAACGCATGGCTAGCCGGTCAGCAGAAGGAAGAAGGATACTGGGACGATGCCGAACTCCCCGCCTTCACCGCGCTCGCGCTGACAGCCGCCGTGCGCGACCCCTCTCTCGATCTCAAGAAGCCCTTTCCCGCTCATATCGACAAAGGCTTCAAGTGGCTCCTCGATCAGCAGAAAGAAGACGGCGGCATCTACAATCGCGGCCTTAGCGTTTACAACACCGCCACCGCCGTGACCGCTCTGAGTTCCGCTGCACGCGATATCTATGAGCCCGCGATCGTCCGTGGGCGCAAGCACCTCATCGACCAGCAGTGGGACATCGACAAACCGAAGGAAGCCGACAATCGGAACGACGGAGGCATCGGCTACGGCTCGAAGAACGACCGCTCCGACATGTCGAACACCTACCTCGCCCTGGAGGCGATCCGGCTTTCCGATCAGGTGATTGAAGACGGCAAGTTCGGCGACCAGCCGAAGCTCGATTGGGATGCCGCCCTCACCTTCATCAGCCGCTGCCAGAACTTGGAGGGAACCAACGACGCCGAGTGGGCCTCCAACGATCCCAAAAACAAAGGTGGCTTTGTTTACGGACCCAATGAAACCAAAGCCGGCGAGGACCAGCTGCCCAACGGCCGTACTGCTCTCCGTTCCTATGGCTCCATCTCCTACGCAGGCCTTCTTTCGCTCATCTATGCCAAACTTGAACCCAGCGACCCACGCGTCGTTGCCGTCAAGGAATGGCTCGGCAAGAACTACACCCTCGATGAGAACCCCGGAATGGGCCAGGAAGGCCTCTACTACTACTATCAGGCCATGTCGAAAGCCCTGTCAGCCGCCGGCATTGACAAGCTCCCACTCGAAGGTGGCGGCATCGCCGACTGGCGCAAGGACCTTGCCAGCAAGCTCCTCGCCAGCCAGCGCGAAGACGGACGCTGGGTTAACGACAACGGTCGCTGGATGGAATCCAACCCCGTCCTCGTCACCGCCTACACCGTCATGGCCCTCGAGCAAATCTACCACTCGATCCCAGGCAAACCGTAAGCGGGACTACTCCACACTCCCCGCCAAGGGGCGATGATCGGAAGCAATCTTCTCCTCCAGCACAAGGAGTTGTCCTCGGGACTGAAATCCTCGAAGGAGGACATGATCGATCTCGAACCGAGGATCTCCGGCGGGCGCCGTCAGCGCGGGCTCGCGCTTTGGCATCGTCTGCCAATTTCCAAATACTTTCATCGTTTCCGACCTTGGTACATCATTGAAGTCACCGCAGAGGATGACAGCCGGACGATCCGCCAACTCAGCATGGAGATGCTTTGCTTGGGACTGCCGCCGCTTCTCGTCTTGGTGATCCAAGTGAACACTGACGAAGGAGAATTCCCGGGATGATTGCTTCACGCGGACTTCGAGTGCGATCCGCGGCTCTCCATCGCCCGGCAGGCGATGCACCTGATGAGACCACACAGGCAACGCACTCAGCACCGCCAACCCATATTCTCCACCACCAAAGTCCATCGCCTTCCCAAACACAGCCTTCATGCCAAGAAGTCGGCCAAGCTCTTCGGCCTGTTTCACCTTCCCACTCCGGCCGCATCCTTGATCAACCTCCTGAAGCGCCACCAGATCAGGCTTCTCGGCCCGGATCACCTCCGCGATTCGCTTCAAATCCAAACGCCCATCCTCGCCCACCCCGTGATGGATGTTCCAGCAAACAAGCTTCAAAGGCTCCGCTTCGAGATTCAGACAGAGCCCCAGCAGAAAAATCATGCGCACGATCCCCATCTCGCTGATACGTCGCTGGCACGCCGTTCTCGCAATTCAACAAGGAATCTGTTCCCATCTCAGCAATGACCCTTGCCAGCAAAATCACCGTGATCCGGATCCTCATGGTCCCGGTCTTCGCGGTGCTAGCGATTTACTACGGCAAGAGCATTGAAGAAGGCCACACCGAGGAGTGGCTCCGCTGGTGGGCGCTCGGCGTCTTCATCACCGCCTCCGCCAGCGACGGCCTCGACGGCTGGATCGCCCGCCGCTTCAACCAACGCTCGAAATTCGGTGCCACCATCGATCCCATCGCCGACAAACTCCTTCTTCTAACAGGAATCATCACCCTCAGCCTCGTCGACTGGGGCGAAGACGGCTGGCGCATCCCGCTGTGGTTCTGCGCCCTCGTCATCGTCCGCGACTTCATCATCCTCGGCGGCTGCGCGATCCTCCACTACACGAATCATTCCCTGAAAATCAAACCACACTGGTCTGGCAAAGTCTGCACCGTCACCCAAATGTTCGCCCTCGGCTGGGTCATGCTCCGCGTCGTCCCCTTCGACCCGATCTACCCCTGCATCCTCGCCGCCATCTTCACCCTCTGGTCCGGCTACGTCTACCTCCGCCGCGGCATGCGCCGCCTGAAAGACTCGCCGGATGCCCAGCCGGGTTCGCTAAACTAGAGCAATCCCTCCATCGAGGCGTTTTCTGCTCGGATTCCACTCGCCTATTCCGGTCGCTTTAACGAGTCTCCCGCCATGCCCACCGTCGCCATCGTCGGACGCCCCAACGTCGGGAAGTCCGCCATTTTCAATCGGCTCGCCCAGCGCAAGATTGCCATCGTTCACGACCAGCCCGGCGTGACCCGTGACCGCATCTCCGCGCCCTGCAAGGCGACCGAGCACCCCTGCACCCTCATCGATACCGGCGGCATCGGCTCAACCCTCGACGACGGCTTCGCCGAGCAGGTCACCCTGGAGGCCGACATCGCCCTCGACACCGCCGACCTGATCCTCTTTGTCGTCGATGCTCAGGAAGGCCTCACCACCATCGACTCCGCCCTTTCCGCGAAGCTTCGCAAAGCCAAGTCCACCGTCCTGCTCGTCATCAACAAGGTCGACCACGAAAAACACGAAAACGCCTTCGCCGACATGAGCCGCCTCGGCCTCGGAGAAGGAATCGCGATTTCCGCTGAGCATGGACGCGGCTTCGACCGGCTCGTCGGTGCCATCGACGACCACATTGCCCCTCTCGCTGGCGAAATCGTCGAGGCAATCGAAGAAGCGGAAGTCCGCGGCATCCAGCTCGCCATCGTCGGCAAGCCGAACGCTGGAAAGTCTTCCCTCATCAACGCCATCCTCGAAGATGAACGAACCATCGTGTCCGCCATCGCCGGCACCACTCGTGATGCCCTCGATGTTCCTTACGATTTCGAAGGCGAGCGCTTCACCCTCGTCGATACCGCCGGCCTCCGCCCGCGCGCGAAACGCGACAGCTCGGTGGAGGTCTTCTCCGCGATGCGCTCCGAAAAGGCCATCCGCCGCGCCGACCTTTGCCTGCTCGTCATCGACCTCGCAGCCGGAGTCAGCGCCCAGGACCGGAAGATCGCGCAGTTGATCGTCAACGAGCAAAAACCCTGCCTGATCGTCCTCAACAAATTCGACCTCTTCCACCCCGGTGCCGCCATGAGAGAGCGCCAGAAAGAAGCCGAAGAGCAGGTCCGTCGCGAACTCTTCTTCCTTCACTACGCGCCTTTCGTTTGCGTTTCCGCCAAGGAAGGCAAAGCCGTGCACCAGGTGCTCAAAGAAGCCCTTAAGATCCGCAAGCTGGCTCAAAATGTCCCGAGCACCGGCGTCCTCAACCGCATGCTCAAAGAAGCCTTTGAAAAAAACCCGCCGCCAACCATCGGCCGCACGATCAAGCGCCTGAAGCTCTACTACGCCACCACCGCGGTCAACGAGCGTTACCCGATCATCCCCGTGCCGACCTTCGTGCTCTTCGTCAACGACAAGCAGTTGATTACCCCCAGCTACCAACAGTATCTCAGCAACCAGCTCCGCGAAGCCCACCCAGCCCCCGCCATCCCCGTCATTTTCTCCATCCGCTCTCGCCGCCGCCGCGATCTGGAATTCAAACCCAAGTATTAAGGTTTAAAGTTTAAAGTTTTCAGTCATGCCTCTTCTCGACGTTCGAAATCTCACCACCCGCTTCCACACCCGCAACGGTATCGTGCACGCCGTTGAGGATGTTTCCTTTGCTGTCGAAGCCGGTCAAACGCACGGCATCGTCGGCGAGTCCGGCTCAGGAAAGTCGGTCACCTGCTACTCGCTCCTCGGCTTGATCCCCAAGCCACCCGGTCGCATCCATTCGGGGACCGCAGTCTTTGACGGCATCGACCTTCTCAAATCCTCCGAACGCGAACTTCAAAAGATCCGTGGAAAGCGCATCTCGATGATCTTCCAAGACCCGATGACCTCGCTCAATCCTTACATGCGGATTCGCGATCAACTCACCGAGCCCTTGGAAATTCACGAAGGCATCCGTGGCAAAGAAGCCGTCAGCCGCGCCATCGAAGCGCTCGCCGAGGTCGGCATTCCCAAGCCTGAAACTCGGATCAACTCCTTCCCTCACGAATTTTCCGGCGGGATGCGTCAGCGGGTCATGATCGCCATGGCGCTCATCACCCGGCCCGAGCTTCTCATCTGCGACGAACCGACCACCGCGCTGGACGTTACCGTCCAAAAGCAGGTCCTCGACCTGATCCGCGACCGACAGCAAAAGCTCGGCACCGCCGTCGTCTTCATCACTCACGACCTCGAAGTCGTCTCGCAGGTCTGCGACCACGTCAGTGTCATGTATGCCGGGCGGATCGTCGAAAAATCCACCAAGACGGAACTCCTCCGCAAACCCCTCCACGCCTACACCCGATCACTCCTGCAGAGTATTCCGGCGAGGCACGCCAAAGGCGAGGAACTCTACACGATCCCGGGCTTGCCACCGGACATGACCGACCCTCCGGTCGGTTGTGCATTCCGCCCCAGGAACACCATGGGCGATGCCAGCGCTTGCCTCACCGATCGCCAGCCCGAACTCTGCGAGATCGAGCCCGGGCACATCGTCCAGAATTGCCCAGGGTGTCTGGGGTAGCCAAGAAGCGGTCGGCTTGCAGCCAACGGGCAACCCCAGAGCCCAGCCGATCGAGCAAAATCAGACCTACCAGCGCAAGCCACCAAATCCTCGGGCATTGCAAAGCCCCGCTCCCAGAACGACGCGATCAGTTCGTCACGCGCATTGGCATGATCACGTAGAGGAAAGTTCCCTCTATCCGCACCACACCGGGGCTCATTTCATCGATCAGGTCGAGGTAAACCATCTCCTCATCGAGGTTCTGCAAGGGAGCCTTGAGGAACTCGGGATTGAAAGCGATTTGCAAGGGCTTGCCATCGTAAGGAACTTCAAGCGTCTCACGCGCTTCACCCACATCCGGAGAGTTGGCCGTCACTTCGACTTTATTGTCACTGAAGACCAGCTTCACTGAGTTCGACTTATCGGAAGAGAGCAGCGAAACACGACGCACCGTTTCAAGCATCGCCTCACGCGGCAGCTCCACGCGCTCGGCCGAATCACCCGGAATCACCTGACGGTAGTTCGGGTAGTTCCCCTCGATCAGCTTGCTGACGAGGAAACTGTCACCGATCGAGAATGAGATCTGGCTACCACTGAGCTTGACCAGCACCTCACCACTGTCACTCAGCAGACGCAGAAGCTCTTGAACCGCCTTGGTCGGAACGATCACGTCGATCTCTTGGCTCGCAGGGAACTCCAGATCGTTCTCGATCATCGCCAAACGACGACCATCCGTCGCCACCAGAGTCAGCTTGCCCTCACGGAACGAAGTGTAGATGCCGTTAAGCACATAACGGGTCTCATCGGTCGAAATCGCGTAAACCGTCTTCTTTAGACCATTGCGGAGAAGCTCCTGTGGAATTCGATACTCCTTAGCGTCGGCAAAGTCAGGAAGCGGCGGGAAGTCATCCTTGCCGAGACCGATAATCTTGAAGAAAGAAGGTCCGCATTGGATCGAAGCGACATTTTTCGCATCAACCGAAATCTCCACCTCGCTGGCTGGAAGCTCACGAATGATGTTTACCAGCTTCTTCGCCGGAAGCGTCGTAGCGCCGGGCCTATCGACCTTAGCCTCAACCGATCCGGTGATCCCGACATCGAGATCCGTCGTCGTCATCCTCAGTTTGCCATCCTCGGCGACAAGCAGGACGTTCGAGAGAATCGGCAGCGTGGTACGAGTGCTGACGACGTGCTGGACCTTTTGCAGGCCGTCTAAAAGTGCCTCTTTGGAAATACTAAACTTCATTTGGCGGAGTTGCTGGCGGGATGCTCACTGGTTTTGCGAGGCCTTTGCAAGCCCCGTTTGTCCAAGAACGCGGATATCCCGCTTGCAGCAGCACTCACTGAATTTTAAAAACTTTTGCAAGCCGCTTAGCGTCTAAGGTCGCCCACGATCCGCTGGATCTGATCGTTCGTCTCCGCATCGAGCTCAATCCGCTCCTTCACCTTCTTCACGGCGTGAATCACGGTCCCATGATCCCGCCCTCCAAAGGCTTCTCCGATCTCCACCAGCGACGACTTGGTCATCGTCCGGCTGAGATACATCGCCACCTGACGTGGTCCCGCAATGCTCGCAGGCCGACGACGGCTGGTCATGTCTGCCAAACGAATGTCGTAGTGCTCTGCAACGACCCGCTGGATCGTATCCACCGTCACCTGCTTGCCATTCTCCTCGCGCAGCAGATCGCGCAAAAGGTGCTCCACCTTCTCCAAGGTCACACACTCACCGGCAAGCGAGGCGAAAGTCCCGACCCGCATCAGCCCACCTTCGAGACGACGCACATTGCTGCGGATCCGGTCGGCAAGCATCCGGATGATTTGCTCATCCACCTGAATCTTCCACTCCTCGACCTTCCGTCGAAGAATGGCCAAACGGGTCTCGAAAGCGGGAACCTGAAGCTCGACGGTAAGACCGCACTCGAAGCGTGAAACCAGCCGCGGTTCAAGGTTCTTGATTTCGCTCGCCGGACGATCACTCGTCAAAACAACCTGGCAACGACCATCAAGCAGGGTGTTGAAAGTGTGGAAGAACTCCTCCTGAGTCCGGTCCTTGTTTCCTAGAAACTGAATGTCATCGATCAGCATCACCTCGGCCGAACGATAGCGCCGACGGAAGCGCTCTAAATCGCCTTTGCGAACGGCATCGATGAACTCGTTGGTGAACTTTTCGCAGGTCAAATAGACGACCTTCGAGCTCCCGGTGCGGCGCAGCCACTCTTGCCCGATCGCATGCATCAAGTGGGTCTTCCCAAGTCCCGGTCCGCCATGAATGAAGAGCGGATTATAACCCTGCCCCTTGCCCTTCGCCACCGCCTCACATGCGGCATGGGCGAACTGGCTGTTCGCCCCGACGACGAATGATCCGAAGGTGTGCTGAGGATTGAGGCCTGCAAACTTGAGCCGTTTCCCGAAACTAAGCTCATCCTGCGACTCCTCTTCTGCCCTAGCCTCAGGAAATAAATCATCGGCCGACTCGCCATTTTTTTCAACCGCCGGAGCCACCTCTTTCACCACCTCGCAAACCACTAGCTTCACTTCGTTCACTTCGGGAAGCGCCTGATTCACGGCCACCTTCAGTTCACTCAGGTAGTTGGTCTCAATCCACACTTGGTGAATCTCGTTCGGCACCGCTACAGCCGCGACACGATCCTCAACCGAGTGCAAGCTCGCCGCGCTGAACCAACGCTCGAAGGCGTCCTTGCTCACCAATCCACTAAGCTCATCACATGCCCGCTGCCAATGCTCACCAATGCTTTCAAGCGCACCGCCACAGCTTTCGCCATTCCTCTCTGACTCCGCACATCCAGCCACCTTTTCCATCTTATGCTCGCTAAAATAATAGAGTTTTTCCGCCGAGCCGCGCTTCAGATCAACCACACTGAAACCGTCGACAGGGAAAGGTTTAGAAGACGAACCCGCGTCGTGGGAACGCTTTTCAGCGCGGCCTAACAGAGACGGCGCTCCCGCCCGATTCCACAAGCGTTCCACGGCTTTCTTTTTTAAAAACTTGACCTCAAAATTACTTAGACTTGCTGAACTAAATCGAAGTCGCCCAACGCCTCCTGAAGCATTTCTCACTAAAAATCAGGAGCTTCTGCAATCTCAGCAAAGCCGAGCATACGTGTCGCTTTCGTCACTTCTGAGAGTCTCGTTTAAAACATCAGTCGTGTTCCCGAGCGACGCGGATCGAACTCCCAAGGGGAAGCATCGCGCACCCCAAGGTTATCAATGCGTTAACGGGAAACATCCACGGGAACGCAATCAGGGGACGCGAACTTGTCAGCCATTCCACCGGAAGTCCGATGCTCGCAAGAAGGCTCGGTAGCTCCGGTCGCATCCACGCCACGAGGCCCACCGAGATCAAAACTCCCAGCAAGATCCCCGCAAAGGTTTTCCTCCCAGGGAAGATCGCTGCCAACAAAATCCCCAGCAGCGGGCCATAGGTGTAGGAGACCATCCCGAACGCCAGATCGATCAGGTTCTTACTCCCGGATGCAGCCCGCTGACCTTCCAGCCAAATCGCAAACAATGAAAGCAAAACCGCCCACATCACCACCATCATCCGCGATAGTTTCACCATCCTCGCACTCCCTTCCTCGCACTCCATCCGCTTCCGTCCGAGCACGGCGGATAGAGTCGTCTGCGAAAGCGCCGCCAGCACCGAGTCCAAACTCGAAATCGCCGCCGCAAATGCCCCCGCCAAAATCAGCCCCGTCAGCCCCACCGGCAGCACCGTCGTGATCCACACCGGGAACACATTGTTCTCATCCTGCGCAAAAGCCGCCGCCTCATCCGGCGTCATCCCTTTCACCTGATACCAGGCAAAAAGCCCCGAGCCCACCGCCAGCATCAGCAGCGTGGTCACCATCGACACACTACTCCAAAGCATCGCCTTCTGCGCATCTTTCTCGCTCTCACAGCAGAACATCCGCTGCGCATTGAGCTGATCCGTCCCGAACGCCGCAAGGTTCTGAAACGGCATCGCAACCACTCCCACCCAGAAGGTGTAGTTCAGCATCTTGTCAGTCCACGGTGCCGTGAAATCAAAGATCCGCATCTTGTCCACCGTCCCGCCATCCGGCAGCGGCACCGCGTGATTGATCGCCATGATTTCATTCCACCCGAGATGACCAACTAACCAGCCCAGCGCCAGCAGCCCACCAAGCAGAAATACGCAAAATTGGATGACGTCCGTCCAAATCACCGTCCGCATCCCCCCCATCAAGGTCCAGACCACCGCAAAGGCTCCAATCGCCCAGATGCATGTGCTCATGTTCAGCGGTGTCACCGTTTGCAAAATCAGCGCCGTCACCAGCACCCGCACACTCTGACCGAGAATCGCCCCCATCGAGAACAGCACGGTCACCAGCCGCCTGACGCCTTCACCCAGCCGATTCCCCATGAAGTCATACGGGCTGTAAATCTCCTTCCGGTAATAAAGAGGCACCAGCCAGTAGGCCACGATCCCCCGCGCGATGATCGACCCAATCCCCCACTGCAGGTAAGTCCAGTCTCCCTTCAACGCAAACACCGCCCCCGGCACACCGATGAAAGTCAGCGCGCTGATCTCCGTCGCAATCATCGACCCCGAAACCGCCCACCACGGCATCGAGCGCCCCCCGAGGAAAAAGTCCTTCACCGTCGCCGCCTTGCCACTCATCAGGTGGCCGATCCAAGTCGTCAGCCCCATGTAGAGCGCCACCACCAACCAATCAATCCATGTGAAATGCACGTTAATCGCCCCAAGGAACATGGCGCAAACTAGCGAGCCCCGCCCCCGCTCGTCCACGCCCGAATTTCCGGAAAACTAAGGGGCTTCCATCCCCCTAATTTCATTGCCGCCAAAAGAGCACCACTCAAACTTCCTCCATGCTCCACCCCGACCTCGCCGCCCTCCTCGACCGCCGAATCGTCATCATCGCCGACCACGAGTTCCGCGATCGCGACCCCGACGCCCATCTCAATGCCCTCAAAGAAGTCTCCGAGCAGATCACCGCGTGGCATCAACAACGCCGAGGCACCCTCCCCAGCCGGCTCGAACACTTCCTCACCGGCTGCTCCTACGACAAGGCCCTCCACTTTCTTGAGTCCGATGGTAAATGGACCGGGCATTGATGGGTAGAAACACAAAGTCTGCCTTGAGATGAATCGGGAAGAACTCCCCGGTTTGGCGCAGCAGCACTTCGCTCCGAACGGAGTTCATCGAGATCCATTTCACTCATAGCGCCCTTCACCCTTGAAACGGACAAATGCCGCCGCCCGCTCCGGCATGCGCTTTTCCCAAGCATCCTGAGCGACCACGGACGGCAACCTTCCACGCTCTTTTTTGGACCCTGCACGCACGGATGGCCAGGTCCTTCGCTTCTTCGGGCGAAAAGTTCATGCGATTTTGCAGCGACTCCCCCTAATTTTGTCCCACCCCCGCATCCATGATTCGGATTGATCTGAATCGCTCTTTCCCGAGCCTCGCATGATTGCGTGTGTGAAATTTCCCCGTGCTGCGGAAGCCGAGACATCGAAATGGATGCTTGTTGCTCATGACAACGCAGCACGGGGATCCCACCGAATTTTCGAAGTTCCCTCAGATGGTCGGAACGCCCACCCGCTCCTAACGCGATCCCGTCATATCAAAAGATGCGAAGTCCCGCTACAATGTCCTTGATGAAACTCCTCCCCCCGTTCATTGCTCTACTCATCGCTTTGCCTGCTGCGGCCAACGCGGCCAACGCAGACGCCAGAAGCACAAGCCAAACCGCCCCAACGACCTCCAACAAGGACGAGAAGACGCAAGTCCTCACCGCACTGGAGCAGAATGCCTCCTCCCACAATAATCAAACTGCTGGGAAGATCTACCGATCAAACGGCAAACGCCTCCTGCTAGAAATGCGTGGGATTGTGGTCCACAAACTCATCCACGGATCCGTTGCCATCGAAGAGCGCGAAGTCGGTGAGACTCGCCGCATCTTTGTTTAGCTCAATCAATCCCCCATCTGCCACTCTGGCGCCCAGATCTGCTGAAAGCCATTCTCCGGACTGGTTACCTGCCTGACAATGCCGTCGGCCGTCAGACCTCGCAGACCGCCGATCTTGAATCCAGATGCCCGCAGGGCGTCGACGGTCCAGATATTGCAAATCCGTGGAAAATAGTAGGGATGCGGCGACCGGATCAAGCGCCCCTCCCCCCAACTCGAATTCGAGACCGTTTTCGGCATGCCGTCGTCGCCCCGGACGCAACAATGATTCAGGAATGCTGCCATTTCAGCTCCCGAAGCCTCAGACACAAAACCCTGATAGAGCCTCTGGGTCGGCATCACTTCCGGGATATTCCAATCCAGCGGAATGATCTCCATCACTGAATCAGACGGAAGAAAGAGCGCCTCGAAGACCTGATACGGCGTCAGCCAGCGTTCCTGAACATAGGCCGTTTCATCCCCCCAGCTGAACACCACATGCTCGTGATCGCCAATTTCCGGCGGCGGCACGAAGCCATTCCTTTTAAGCCAAGCGAGTTTTAAAATCAGGCCGGTGTGCAGCTTGTCGGCAAACATCACCACCGGCACATCCGGCGCGCTAGGCTCATCTGCCAGCGTTGGCGATTCCGCACGGGCCGCCATTTCAACCCGCTGCGACTCCACTTTTGGAAAATGGAGCCCACAAGACGCCATGAAAGCCGGGAATGCCAGCAACAAGAGCCGAAAGATTCCTGACTTCATGACGATGAACAAACGACTTGGATCCCCCCGCTTAGCGGACGATCTCAAGCAACTCGATATCGAAGACGAGCATGCCGCCCGGAGCACCGCCCTGGGGGGTCTCACCGTAAGCGAGGTCTGCAGGAATCCAGAAGCGACGCTTTTCTCCGACACTCATCAGCTGGACTCCTTCGGTCCAGCCCTTGATCACCTGATTGAGCGGGAACTGAGTGGGTTCCCCACGAGTCACGGAGCTGTCAAACATCTTACCATCGGTCGTCCACCCCGTGTAGTGAACACTCACGGTGTCAGTCGCCTTCGGCTTTTCGCCTTCGGCAGCCTTGATGACTTTCGAAGCAAGACCACTTTCGGTCTTCACCGCATCAGCTGGCACCGCGCCCACATCTTCAGGCACCGCCGGAGCTGGCGGAGCCTTCTTGAAGGAAATCAGCTCAAGATCCGCGACTACAAATCCACCAGGGATGCGGGACTCAGGCAACCAACAGGTCCGCTGCTCACCCGCAACCATGTCGCCCAATGCTTCCGCAAGTTCCGGAGGAAGACCCGGACCACTCAGAGGCACACTCGGAGGAGTCGGACCACTGCGGGTATCCTGCAGCGGCTGACCTTCCATGCTCTTGGCCGTCATGTGGAAAGTCACCACATCATCCGCACCGGGCTTGTCGCTGCCTTCACCCTTCTTGGTGACCTTGTAAGCCACACCCAGCTTGCTCTTCTCGGTCCCCTCGGGTGGCTTCGGTGCTTGCTTGATGGCAAGAAGCTCCACGTCGAAAACGAGGAGTCCACCGGGACGACCACCACCGGGATTCTCACCGTAGGCAAGATCCGCAGGGATCCAGAAACGGCGCTTCTCTCCCTCGACCATCAGCTGAAGACCTTCGGTCCAGCCCTTGATCACTCCATTCAGTGGAAAGCTCGTCGGCTCACCACGCTCCACGGAGGAGTCGAAAAGTTTCCCATCCGTCGTCCAGCCTGAGTAGTGAACCGTCACTGTATCGGTGGCCGTCGGCTTGGTCTTCCCCGTTCCTTCGGTCAATAGTTTGTGTTGGAGACCGCTCTCAGTCTTTAGGGCGTCTGCAGGTGCGGCGGCTACATCAGGTGGTGTTTCTGGCATGGTTTTGGCAGGTTTCCCTTCTTCCGCATCAGCGGCATACAGGGAGGCGGACGCGGCCAGGACAAGCGAGGCGGCGGCTAGTTTGGTAAGGGTCCGGAGTTTCATGGACGCGGGAGCCATCTACTCAAAACCGCTCCGTGTCAACTGCCAGCCTGATCAGATCTTCTTATAAGGGCTTGCTCCCATGGCTTACTGGCTCGACCACCAGCCCCGGATGGCCAACTCTCGCCCCAACGAAAAGATTCGTAAATCCCGCGCCCATCGTGGTTCATTCTCCTCCATGCCACCACGGGTCAAGCAAACCACCTCCGTCCCCATCGGCGAGTTCTTCGAAAGGCACGGCGAAGCGCTCTCGATGAAACTCATCAGCGAAAAACAGGGCTTCGACCACCTGATCAGCGAACCCGCCCCGAACCGACCCGGCCTCGCCCTCGCAGGCTTCTTCTCCTACTTCGCGAAAAAACGCATCCAAGTCCTCGGAAACTCCGAGATGTCCTACCTGAAGAAGCTCACACCAGCGATGCGCGAGGAACGCTTCCTCCGCATGTGCGAGCGCGACATTCCTGCCATCGTCGTGGCCCGAGGTATCGAGTTTCCCCAACACATGCTCCCGATCGCCGCTAAATACGCCATCCCCGTCTTTACCACCAAGTTGGTGACGATGAAGTTCCTCAACCTCGCCACCCTCAAGCTGGAAAGCGAGTTTGCCCCAACCACCACCCTTCACGGCTGCATGATCGACATGCGCGGCATCGGCGTCCTGATCATGGGAAAAAGCGGTACTGGTAAGAGTGAAACCGCCATCGGCATGCTCGAACGCGGCGCCGCACTCGTCGCCGACGATATGGTGCGCGTCCGCTGGGCAAACGGCGAACTCACCGCCAGCGCCCCCGCCCTTTCCCGTGGCTACATCGAAATCCGCGGCATCGGCATCGTCAACGTCGCCAACCTCTTCGGCCTCGCCTCCATTCGACCGGAAAAACGCCTCGATCTCGTCGTCAATCTCACCCCACACACCGACCAGAACGATGTTGACCGCCTCGGCCTCCAGCCGAAATCCTACGAAATCCACGGCCAAAGCGTCCCACTTGTCGAAATCCCCGTCGCCCCAGGACGCGATACCGCCCGCATGGTCGCCATTGCCGCACTCGACCAGCAACTCCGTCGACTCGGCTACAATATGGCCGACGAGTTCAACGACCGCCTCATGCGACACATGGGAAATGGCTGATTATCAATCACTCAAGGATAGAGCAAAAAAACCCATGGACGTCAGAGCGCCTGCTTCCTAGAGTCCGCCCGGCCTGAGGGCCACTCAAACGATGGCTCAACGTGAACTCACCATTCTAAACAAGCTCGGCATCCATGCCCGGCCCGCCGCGCAGTTCGTCAAAACGGCGAGCAAATTCAGTTCTGAAATCCGTGTCGAAAAGGACGGAGAGGAAGTGGACGGCAAGAGCATCATGGGCTTGATGATGCTCGCAGCGGGAAACGGATCCGTCATCATCGTCGCCGCCGAAGGCGAAGACGAAGATGCCGCCCTCGAAGCGCTGACCGATCTCATCGAGCGGAAGTTCGAAGAAGATTGAGGCGTTTCCCCGCCCAGCATTAGAGACGGAGCTGGAGCCCTGAAAACCAAATCGACTCGTTCTCAAGGAGGCCTCAATGAGTTAACTCGGGGCCTTCCGGATCGGTCACGCTGAGGTTTACACCGTCGTGCTGAAAGTCGCCAAAGAAATCGGCTTCCCCCAGAACTGTTCGGCATGCTCCCTGCTGACAGGCTCAGAACCCCTCAGCCAAACGCTCAAGCGAGCGGCCACTGAGGATGATCTCCATCACCATCTCATGGATCCTCAGGTATTCGCCGACTTCGAGACGAGTCGCCGAGCCTCAGACATCCTGACCTCCCCCCCGGTCATGCGCAGTTCCGTGCAAAAGCGAGGAAATGGAATGATCCAGTGCTGGCACTTTCGCCAAACATGCTCACACTGACGGCTTGCCGCAGATCTAACTCCCGATCTTTCCGGCCAGCATCACCGCCATCACCGCCGCCGCCATGTTCGCCAGATGGCATCAGGAAAACTTCTTCAAATACATCCTCCAACCCATCGCAACCACCCCGTCCGCCGCCGCCCGCCACGAAGCCAGCAAAGGCCAAGCCCTCGCCCAACATCAGCAACAACAAGGCGCCCTCGACGCCCTCAAAATCCAGCGCAAAGCCATCCCCCATCACATCCAACTCCAAGACCTCCCGCCCAACCAACGCATCCACCAACTGCGAGCCGGACGCAAACACTTCATCGACACCAGCAAACTCATCGCCTACCGCAGCGAGACCGCCCTCGTGCATCTCGCCCGCGAATCCCTGCGCCGTCTTGACGACGCCCGCAGCTTCGTGCGCGGCCTCATTCAAACGTCCATCAACCTGCGCCCCGATCTGGTTTCAGGAGAACTCCGCATCGAACTCCACGGCCAAGCCAACCCCGTCCACGACACCATCGTCG
>CAZVMS010000111.1:0-48046 GCA_964628795.1 uncultured Haloferula sp.
TGGTACGAATACACCTCAAGCTGCGTCCCATCCGGACGCACCCGCGCCACGCCACCACCGTGCAAGGTCACCACGCGACCATCCGTCCCCGTCGTCCCCTCCATCCCGAAGTCCCCGACTGCAATATAAAGCCAACCATCGATCCCCATCCGACATCCATTCGTCGTGTGATCCGAGCCACGCGGATGGTTCAAACCAAAGCCGATGTTCTCCAGCAGCACCTTGTGCTCGTCCGAAACCCCATCGCCATCCGTATCCCGGAACGAACTCAAAAAGGGCGGATGAATGATGTAGAGCGTATCCCCCACAAAGTGCCCGCCACGCGGACTGTCGATCTTCGGCACGAAATCGAAAAACTCATCCGCCTTGCCATCGCCATCCGTATCCCGACACGAAATCACCCTCCCCACATCCCGATTCTTCCCCAACGAGCCATTCCGGTCCGCAGAAACATACACCGTCCCATCCGCCGCCGCCGTCAGCGCTGTCGGGTACTCGACGTCAAAAGGCTCGGCAAAGGTATTGATCTCAAATCCCGCAGGTGCAGCAGGCGCCGCATGAACCAAAGGTGTCAGCGCCAGAAAAAGGAAAGGTACTTTCATCACAAAAAATCGATTTCTGAAGGGAAGATCCCATCCTACGCCCGACGGCACCCGAATCTTAGCCCGAACCTACCGATTTCCACCATTTCCTCACCAAGGCATCTCCATTGAAGTTTAGAATTTAAAATTTAGAGTTTACCCTCGCCCGTGCTCGACGCCCACAACCACCTCCAGCGCTTCGCCGATCCCGACCGCATCATCACCGAGATGAAAGCCGTCGGCATCACCGGCTGCATCGTCAACGGCACCTCAGAAGCCGACTGGCCCCAAGTCGCCGCCCTCACCGAACGCCATCCTGATTTCGTCCACCCCGCCTTCGGCCTCCACCCCTGGTTCGCCCATCAACGATCGAACCTCTGGCTCGAAACCCTCACCGACTACCTCGACCGCTTCCCCCGCGCCTCCATCGGCGAGTGCGGACTCGACCGCTGGATCAAGCACCCCGACATCGAGGAACAACTCCACGTCTTGCTCCCCCAACTCGCCCTCGCCCGCGAGCGGAATCTCCCCATCACCCTCCACGCCCTCAAAGCCTGGGGCCCGCTGTTAGAAGCCTTCAAAAAGGAACCCCCACCCGCCAACGGTTTCCTCCTCCATTCTTTCGGCGGCACCCCCGAACTCGTCACCCAGCTCACCCCTCTCGGTGCCCGCTTCTCCTTCTCCGGCTACTTTCTTCATCCGAAAAAATCCGCCGTCCTCGAGTCTTACCGCGCCGTCCCCTCCGACCGCCTCCTCCTTGAAAGCGACGCCCCTGAAATTCTCCCCCCGGAAAAGCACATCTCCCACCCCCTCCCCGAGGGGGAAAACCACCCAGCCAACCTCCCGACCATCGTTCAAGCCCTTGCAAATCACCTCAATCGCCCCACTACAGACTTGCTTCAAACCTGCCTTCAAAACACCCAAAGCTACTTCGCCACGGACCTTTAGTCTTCTTGTCCTGCGCAGCTGCGGTGGACGATTTCGTTGATCTCCTGACAACCGCCGATGTCGGTGGGGAAATCCACCTCGGCCATTTCATTTCGCCAACCTTCCGAACTCGGCAGCGATGCTCTTCAGACTCTTCGGCCATTGATCGAAGGTAATGCTCTTCGCTCCATCGATCTTTGGAACAGTAATGCCTTCCACCAACGAACTCTCTGGCTGCGCGTAAAGAAACGGCACCTGCTCCTGCCCATAAGTCGTGGGTAGGCTCTTGGCAAGAATCTCGAGCTCCGTCGCGTAGTCGGCGGGATGCTCGCCGATGTTGGCTTCCGACGGAATCCAGATCACTCCGGCAACCGCCATCGGAGTCAGCGGACTGACGCACCAGTTGTAAGCATAGGTGGGAATCGTGTCGGCACTCACCGTGCCGCTTCTACCGGCTTCTGGAAAAGCCGGTGCCTGAAGTGCCACCCGCGAAAGATCCGCGCCCGTCTTGCCCGCATCGATGATACTGACAACGAAAGCCTTCACTTCCTCCACATGTTTGGCTGCCGCCTTCTTCGCGAACTCGGTGTTGGGGTATTGAAGGAAAAGCTCATCAAGGCGGACCTGAAAGCCCGGATTCTTGAGGTCCTTCACCCCTTGGTATGAAGTCCAGGAAAGCGGGGAAGCGAGCTGACGATTCCGTCCGAGATCACCGGAGGACATCGTCATGAATCCTTGCGGAATTCCCTTCCGGTCGAGCGCCTTGGCGAACTCATAAGCAAACATGGTCACGCCATTTTCATCTTTCGAGTAGTCAGCCGTCATCCATGAGGAGCGATATTTCCCGCTGCCGGTTTCAAAGCTACGCTTTCTCGGTGTCGTGGAAGTGCTAGCCTTGGTCTTCCTCCGGAACTCCCTGACCAAAGGCATCGCGGATGGCCGTTCGGCATCCTTGGCCCGCTGATCAAATGGCCATTCCGAGGTGAGAAGTGTGCTGCCTGTTAGATACCAAACATCGCCGACGAGGATATCCTTCACCCTTCTGCTGTGACCATGGCTCGACGTCGCTTCGAGAGTGATCGCTTTGGCGGACGCCTCCCTGGCCGGAAACGAGACCGACCACTGCTGCAGATCGTTGGCCACGGCGGTGCGGGTGACACCATCGAGTGTCACGGTGACCTCCACTCCTTGGTTGGCATGCCCCCATACCGGAATTGTCTTTCCTCTCTGGATGATCACCCCATCGCGATAGTACTCCGCCACTTGGAACAGAGGATAGTCCGGATCGGTGTAGCGGGCATACTTCTCCTTCTCGGCGGCGGCCTTGGCCGGGTCGTCTTCCTCAAAGATCAGTTTGCCATCGATTACTGCGAAGGGCGTCGCAGGAAGACCCGACTTGTTGTAGAGGTTCGAGTTCTCGGGGACGGCATTGTAGGCGTATTGCACACCGACCGGTTCAGGCACCACGGGCGAGCTTACCACGACGGTGTCGCCTGCAATCACCGCCTCCGCAGCGTGCCACTTCTTGTCCGAACCGCAGACGCGGAAATGGTTGAGCTTGTCGCCGGGAGTTGGCCTTGCCGGTTCCACAAACTTGCCGGGCTCCTTGTAGTCGGCAGCCATCCCCTTGTTGCCGACCATCAGCCCACCAAACAGGCTGCCTTCCTCGAAGGAGACCACCACCTTGCCGCCGTCCACCTTGGAGCCGCTGTAGATCGGGCCGGTGTAGGCGATGTCCTTGCCATACTGCTTGGCGAGCGCCCACCGGGCCATCCGCATGCCTGGATGGAGCTTGTTATAGTAGTGAATCCCCGCCGGGCGGGCTGAGTTCAGATCGGATTGCACGACCATGCCGACGTGCTCCCGGTTGTTCATGAAAAACAGGTGCTGCGCCTGACGAATGTCCGCGAAGCCCACCTTGTTCGGATCGACTGCTCCATAGCTTTGCATCTGAGTGAAATAGAACGGCATGTCAGGCATGCCCCACGCATCCCGCCAGCCCTTCACCAAGGCCTCCATCCTCGCCGCATAGATGCTTCCATCATTGCTGTTGCTCGTACCCTGGCACCAGATCGCACCGCGGATCGCATAGGGGATCACCGGGTTGATCTTGCCATTAAAAAACTGCGAAGGTCCGCGCCACATTCCGGCAATGCCCGGGAGATTCGGTCGCGTGGGAACCTTGCCACCAGCCTCGGCGATCACTCCCGCCTCTTCCTGCCATGCTCTTAGGTCTTCATAGTACTTCGCGTAAGCATTCCGACCCTGCTCCAACAGTGGGTCCGCGTCGCGCATGAGGTCCGCGTCCCCCTTGAGCTTCGGATGCGATTCAATCGCCTGCCGCTGGGTGAAGGCCTCGATCCGGGTGTTGCTGTGGGCACTTAGCAGGATACCGATCGGCACATCCAGTTCCTTGTAGAGATCGTGGGCGAACGAAAGCGACAGCGCCGAGAAGCCACTCGCATCCTTTGCCCTCTTCCAACCTCCTTGCGAAGTCGCCCGCTTCTGCGGATAGAGTGCCGAAACGGTATCGATATTGATTTCCCGGATCGGGACATCCTCCGCCGCACCTGCGATCTCCCGGGCAAGGTCGCTGCACATGCTCTTGCCTGCCTCCCAGACCATGTTCGATTGACCCGAAGAAAACCAAACCTCTCCCACCAGCACCCCCTGCAGATCGATCGTTTCCCCGGCCCCGTTCTTCACACGAAACCCCCGCTCTTCCCGTGAGGCCTTCAGAGGGTCCAGCTTCACCATCCAATCGCCTAACTCGTCCGCCACGGCGGTCTTCGTTTGCCCCGCAAACTCTACCGTCACCTCGCTTCCCGGCTCATCAATGCCCCAGACAGGCACTGCGGACTCCCGTTGCAGGATCATGTTATCGGTAAACGGCACCGCCAGTTCCAGTTCCGGGTCGGCGGCCAAACTTGCCACCATCGAAAGCAGCAACAGGAGGGAGGAAAGAACGAGCTTCATGGACTGGATAGATACCATCCGTTCCGGCACTCCTTTCAGTCGCCGAGCGGGCAATTTCCGTCACCCTTCTTTCACGCAGGATTTCAAGTCCCGACCAGCGGCCTGGAGTTTCATCTGTTAGGCATCGATCACCAGCGACTCACCTTCAAGCACCAAGGCCGCCACTTCCGCCTCACCGAAGTCCACGGTCGCATCGTGAAGGATATCCTGGCCTGTGGGCTCAGAAGCAGCGGATCCACAGCGGATCCACGGGAAACGACCGCCGGAACGGACTGGAAAGACCGGAACGGTCAGAGGGCCAATACTCCGGGAATCCGAGTGACTTGGCGGACGGAGCTAGCTTGCTTCGGATGCCGATGCCTGTTTTCGCTTGAGTATTCTTCGAGGTTTCCGATCAATGGATCATCAAGTGAAAATTCGCGCCACCATGCTTTTGCTCGTGTTGCTTCCCATGGCCGGTGCCGGGCAACCGCCGCAGCAAGATCCGGCCTTCGTGATCGATGACTCGGGAGGCAAGGTGGCCAATCCGATGCCTGCCAAAGATCTCGAGCGTTTCAAGCAGGGCAAGCAACCGCGAATCGTCCAAAGCATCTTCACGGAATCGAGCACCTTTCGTCCGGGATACGTCGGCTACTTCATCGAGCATGGAGACGAGATAGCGGATCGCTACGCTTGGATAAATACCAGAGCTCGCCTATCCCTGAAGTCCTCGATTGATTCGGAAATCTCGTTGGCGGCGTCAGTCGGCATACAGTGTGCGCTGGGAATGAGGGTGGTCCGCGACGGGGAGGGCGTCGTCATCCAAGCCACGACCCTGCCGGACGTCTTTTTCTTCAGCGAAGCGAAATCGAAGGTCACGGTCGTGCGCTATCTGGCGAGGGACTGCTCTCCGAACCGGGAGGGCCTGATGGTCCCTCTTCCCGGCGCAAAATGGCAATACAAGCAGGAGCTCTGGGAAGACCTCGGGGCACGGACTCCGCAGTCCCGCGTCATCCACTGCAGGCAACAATACGCCGACGGTGCTCCCGACCAGACTTCCGTGACGACCCACTCGGAGTCCGAGGGACGACTCGAATCCCTCAACGAGACCTATCGAGGTGATCCCAAGGATCCTGGTAACATCATCCAGCGCAGCCTCCTGCAGCGGGTCAAATGGCCGGACGGACCCGGCTATCGGCAGATCCGGAAGATGGAATACCTCGACCGCCCGAGAGGTGGCCCGAGGGTCGTCCGGCATACGGTGGAGTGCTGGAAGGTGGACGATAGCGGAGTTCGGACCATGGTGAAAACCGAGGATTTGTTGAATCCGGGCGATCCGGAGGAGACCTTTTAACGCTGGCGCTCCTCTGGAACAGGAGGTTTCACGAGGACCATGTCCAGCCGGTTGAAAGGGGCGGTTTCGCTGTCCTGTTTGATCCAGCAATCCCCGACCGCCGTGGGGCCGGTGCGCCAAGGCCAGACCGTCTGTTGACGGGGGCTGCCCTTGTCGGGACGGAACGGGACTCCACCCTTTTGCAAGCTTGCCCGGAATTGCCAGTCAGCCGGCAATCCAGTTGCATGGATTTGGACCAAGCCCGAATTCCGGTATTCACCCATGTCCTCTTCATGGTGGAAAATCTGTCGCTGCAAGGAGTATCCGGTGGTCACGCCCTGAAAGGCCATGGTTCCCAGAATCGGTCCCGCAGGTCCGGCGCGTATCACCCCGCGCAGGGTCCCCGCCCGTTTGTTGTAAACCAACCAGTCCGTCGGACGGGTCTCGGCGGCCTGCGGCCAGGCACGGAAGGAAAGGACATCACCGCCATCCGGCCACGATCCCTCCGCCAGCCTGGGGAATCGGGTGCTGCGGTCGGGAATGTCGGCAAGTTGCACCGACCCCTTCGATACGACCGGTGGGGAGCCGAGTCTTTCTTTCCATAGCGGCAACACGTGGACGATCGATTTCGACGGACCATTCTGGGATCGGCCCTCGATGACCTCCTTTCCGGGTTTGTCGAAGCGAACGACGAAGGGCTTTCCTGTCGGGGTCGGGATGGGGCGGCCGCGGAACTTGATGCCGGCATCGGCGTCGGTCGGTCCATCGGCAGGAGCGGCCGTGAGGCGCAGGCTGTCCCCGACCCGCACCCAGATCTCGGAGTGCTCAGAGATCACGGTTTCCGCCCACCGGGCGGTGGCCTTCGCCTCCATCTGGTCGGCGGCGAAGCGAGCATCCAGGGTGACGGGTTCGCCGGATGCCGGCAGCGCGACGTTCGCCCACCAAGTGCCGGTTGTGGCGGGCAGAAGGGGCACCTTGCGGGCGTCCGCCCGGAGTTCCGGTGCCTTGGAAAGGCGCGACGCGATCTCGACGCATGCCGGCGAAATGAGGGAGTCCCCGTCGCCGCGCCGCGGAAGGAACTGGTTCTCCCCGGCAAGGCGGGAGCGGATCTCTTCCACCAACCTTTTATCGGAAACGATGCCAACGCCCACCTCGTTGAGGATCACCGTCGAAGGTTCCTCCATCAGCTCGAAGTGCAGGCGCAGGGAGTGGTCCCCGGGTTCCAGCCAGGGCGTCACGATGTGAAAGCGGCTGGGTCGGTGGGCTTCGAGAACCAGGGGCTGGTATCCGAAGCGAATGCCGTCCACCTCCCTCTCGCAGATCACCCGGCCATGGGTATAGGGTGCCGGGAAAAGGATCACACGGGTGGTCAGCACCGCATAACCTTCCTCATTCGTGGAAAACGGGATTTCAAGCGATCCGCCGAAGGAGCACACAAGCCCTCCCTCGGCCTTGGGATTGGGATTCGGCGGATATTCGGGCATTTCGTCTTCGCGGAAGACACTCCAGCCATCACTCAGCGCGGTGGCCGTCCTGAGATCCAATGGCTCCGCGTTCTGAGTCGCGTCTTGCAACACCTCGCGCCATGCGCGGTCCATCCAGTCCTCGAAGCTTGGCAACACTTCGTCCTCCTTTGCCGGCCATGGCGAAACGCAGTGGTCCGGGATCTTCCCGCGAATCCCATCGGGCGTGGTCCACTCGATGTTCAGGAAGTCGGGGTTTACGGAATGAACGTAACGGATGTCCACCAACCGCGGCTGGCCGGCGGAGAGATGGATCCAGCCGCTTTCGGTGAGTTCGCTCTTCTGCATGAATCCCGGACGGCGCGCGTCGTAGATGTTTCCGTTGTGCCATAGGCACTTGAACTTTCGCGGCGTGGCATCATCAGAAAGCAGCACCTGGACGGAGCCGCCACCCTCCACCGCGAGATTGTGGAAGCCGTCGGTTTCAGGGGTGAGCAGGAAGCGCACCCAGGTGGCGTCCGCCCCCGGTGCGGGATTCAGGTTGCCGATATGGCGTCGTCCCGTTTCGAACTCCACTCCTTCCAAGACCCACGGGATCATGTCGGCGAAGTGGCCACCCAGCCGGCCCCGGGTTTTGTCGGGGATCTTCTGCCATGCCTTCCGGTGCACGAGACCTAACTGGCCCTCGCTGCTCACTGGGTTGGTTCCGGCCAGGAACTCCTGGCGATTGGTGAGCCCGTCACGATCCGCATCTCCATAAGCGGAGTGGGTGCCTTTCCACGGGTGCACGGAAAGCTCGTGGGTCGCCTCCCAGTCGTCGGGTAGTTCGTCGCCGTCCGCATCGGTCTCGCCAGGCGGCTGATAAGGGGTAAGAAGGGGGATTCCCCGCGCATCGACGATCGGCAGGGCCACGGGTTTTTCCGCCCCCGGAGGCAGCCACGTCAAGCTGGCGAATCCTTCCCGGAGCCCATTGATCCACAGCATCTTGATCGCGTGCTTCTCCCCCTTCTTCCAATGGAAGATGGGGGATGCTTGGTTAGCGGATTGTCCGCGCGGGCCGGAGGAGATGACCGCATTCGACAGGGGGCCCGGCTTTTTCGTGGTCAGAAACGCGTCACCGGAAATGCTTAGAGAACCGTCCCCATTGGAGGACATCAGAAATCGGTAGTCTCCAGTTTCCGGAACGGTCAGAACGGCGCGGAATTGCCAGAGCGTTTGGGGCCCGACCTTTGGGAAAGAAACGGATCCCTTTTCCGGTGCCACTCCCCCCTTGGGCGGATTACCGAAAGACAAGGCCATTCCCTCGTCAACCGAGCATGGGCCTTGGATCGACCAAAACTCGGCGTTTAGGTCGGTCTTTCCGTAAGCGAAGCCTGAGCCAAAAGCCAACATTGTGGCCGTAACCCAAGTGAGCTTACCTTTCATCATGGGAACAGTCTGGAATTTGCGACCACCAACTCAAGAAAAACTGAGGATGCGCTTGTCAGACCTTCGTTGATTCTGGAGGGGCGCAGCCATCTCCACCTCTCTGCCAGCCAAAGCCAAAGCTTGTGGGTCAGGATGGCCGACGTTCCCGACTCCCCGATTGCCAGAGCCCGACTCCCGTGAAACCGTCACCGCATGAGCCGCCTCGCAGAAAAAACGATTCTCGTCACCGGAGCCTCCAGTGGCATCGGTCGATCCCTCGCTGAACTCCTCCTCTCCCGCGGAGCCAGCGTGCTCGGCGTCTCGCGTGATCCGGGCTCGCTTCCCAGAGGCGTCATTCCCATCAAAGCCGACCTGACGCAGCGTGATGAAATCCAGGCCATCTTTAAGCCGCTCGGCTGCATCGATGCCCTAGTAAACTGCGCCGGCGTGGCCTACCTCTCCCGCATCATCGATGGCAACCCAGCCGACTGGGAGGAAATGTGGCGAGTCAACGTGATGGCCCTCACCCTTTGCAGCCAGCTTTCCCTCGGCCACTTCCCCGAGCGCGGCGGACGCATCGTCAACGTCTCCTCGATGAGCGGCCACCGCGTGCCACCGACCGGTGGATTCTACGCGCCGACAAAATTCGCGGTGCGCGCGATCAGCGACTCAATGCGCCATGAGATCAAGGCCGCCGGCATCCCCGTCCAGATCGGCACCGTCTCACCGGGCTTCGTCGATACGCCCCTATTAGACCTCTACTTCCGCGGCCGCGAGGACCAGCTTCAGAAGACACGGCAGTCGATGACCATGCTCAAGCCCCGCGACGTCGCCGACTGCATCATGACCATGCTCGAATCCCCCGCCCACGTCGAAATCGGCGACATCCAACTCCGCAGCTCGGACCAAAGGCTATGATCTACGATCCGGAAAATTGAACCACCAAGTCCCAAACGACGCAAAGATTAGAACCCTGCCTCATGGAAGTCCTTGAGGCTTTCCTTGGCAAACCTGGCGTCTTGGCATTTCAAAATCATCCGCATCGAGAGAACTCGACTCCCCGCTCGACTCCCCGCTTATCTTCCCCAAGGATCTCTCGCAACCCATGACGCTTTCCAGCTCCACCGACGGCTCTAACATCGCCGTGATGAAACTGAGCGCCCTCGGCGATATCGCATCGACCCTGCCCTACCTGCGTGCGATGGATCCACCGCCCTGCATCATCACCTCGCCGATCGGCCGGGCGTTTTTGAAGGACGAGTTCTCCGACTTCATCGTCCTCGATAAGAAGTCCCACGTCTCGCAACTCAAGGTCATCCTCGAAGTCCGCAAACGCCGCTTCACCGACATTCTCGACTTCCAAGGCAACAAGCGCTGCCGACTCATCGGGCACTTCTCCGGCAGCCGTGTCCACGATGTCGCCAACGTTTTTGTTAGAAACGCACCTGCCTCCGAACTCACCGCCTCCGTCCTCAAGAACGGCCGCGAAAAGCTCCGGTTCAAGAAACGCGAACGCCGCCACATCATCTTCAATACCGGCTCCAGCCCCAAGTGGACTTCCAAGCGCCCGCCCGTGGAGAAGTGGCAGGAGTTCGCCACGATTCTCAACGAACGTTACGACCTGCCGATCAAAATGGTCGGCTCCGAGGAAGAGCTTCCCTACGTCAAGGAAATCGCCAAAGCCCTCCCCGGGAACGTCGAAGTCATCGCTGGCAAGACCTCTTTCCCTGAATTGAAGAAAGTCATCCGCGAGGCCTTCCTCACCGTCTCTACCGACTCCGCCGCTCTCCACATCTCCAAAGCCGAAGGCACCCCGACGATCGGCATCTTTGGCTCTCACGCCCCGGGTGGAAAGATGAGCTTCCCGTGGACCATCGGCATCTACGACCGCATCCTTTATCCCGACGGCAAGCTCCCCATCGCCAATCAAGAACCCGGCAACTACTACGACCACGTTGACCTCAACGAAGGCCTCGAAGCCCTGGCGGAGTATCTTGATTAACCCGGATTTCTCACCCCACCCTCGGGGCTTACACAGCGCCGCTCCTCGGTGCCGGCGCTTCACGAAAGCTCACTCTTCAGCGCCTTCTTAATCCGGCTGATCACATCGGTCGAGCTCCAGCCTTCGAGGAAAGTCATGAACTCCACGCGGCCGACCAACTCGCTACCAGGAAGTTCCTTCCCTTCCCAGTCCGCACCCTTCACCAGGATATCCGGTCTCAAGGCACCCATCAGCTCAACCGGGGTGTCTTCATCAAAGACCACCACCAGATCCACACAGGCCATCGATGCCAGCATGTAAGCCCTCGCGCTCTCCTCACAAATCGGTCGCTCGGAGCCTTTCAGTCGCTTGATCGAATCATCCGAATTCAAGCCCACCACCAGAATATCACCGAGCTTCCGTGATGCCTGAAGGTACTGCACGTGTCCCGGATGAAGCACATCGAAGCACCCATTGGTAAAGACCACGCACTTACCGGCCGAACGGAACGCCTCAAGCAATTCAGCGGCTTCTTCCCGACTTTTGATCTTCTCTTCGATGTCTTGCATGGATCTATGAACTTCCTGAAATCGGCCCCGCAAATTGATCAGAGGCCACTCAGAACTGGCGGAGGATTAACCACGGATTACACGGAATACACGGATTTTCTCCAAACACCTGAACCAGAATCGCCGGGCCAAACCGAAATAGAGATCTTTGGACCAAGATGGATAGGATGGATGGGATTCTAGAATTTGAAATCTTTGCCTTTATCACATCCATCCTATCCATCCTGGTCCCATTCTTCTTCGCCCCGCTCCAAACATCGGCGTCCATCCGCGTTTATCTGCGGTTAGAAACCAAATCAGGACAGCGCCTTCATTTCCGCCATGATCTGATCGAACGAATCAATCCGGGACTGGCAAAGCCCGCCCGTCCCCGACTCGTCGATGTTCCCATCGTTCAAACCCACCGGCCGAATCCCCGCCAGTCTCAACGCGCAGATTCCCGCGCCACTATCTTCAATCCCGATCACGGAATTTCTCTCCTCAAACTTCATCCCGAGCCCGATCGTTAGACTCTCCGCATAAAGCCACGGATGCGGCTTCGGCGGCAGCTCGCCCAGCGTTCCGGCCTTGCCGCGACCGACCGCCGTGCCCGCCGTGATGATCGAATCATAGAACTCCTCCGGATTCCCCATCCCCAGCGTCTTGAACACATCGAGAATCTCCGGATACGCCTTTTCATAAAGCCCGGACGTCACCAGCCCAAGCTTCACGCCCATGCCCTTCAGCTCTAACAGAAACTCCTTGATCCCCGGTGCCGGACTAAACGCCCCCGGTCTTCCGCGTCCCTCAAGAATCGCCGCCATCTCGCGGTCCGTGTGCTCGAAGTAAAATCGACGCGCATCCTCCAGCGACTTGTCCGGACAATACTTCCCGATGCAATACTGCAGATGCTCCGAAACCGAGTGACCCGACACATTCGCCACATCGGCGTCTTCGAGTTCAAACTTCGCATCGCCCAGCAGACTCGCCGTCGATTGCTCAATGATCCAGATCCAGAACTGCTCACTGTGAACCGTCGTCCCATCCAGATCCATCAGCACCGCCTTGATCGGAGCCGGCTCGCCCAGTGAAGGCACCGGATAGTAGGCCGGATAACCCAGCGACGAGGTCACCAAGGCCAGCGTGTGGTTTTCAAAACCCACGAACTCCACCTTCCCATCCCCCGTCGCCGCCACCGCACGCACCCCATCATTTCCCGCTGAAAAACGCGCATCGAAAGTCGCCTCCCTCGCGTCGAGCCCAAGCGCCATCGCCGATTCCCCTAGGTCCGGAAACTCCGCGGTATCTGAAATGCTCGCCTGCGCCACGCGCTGAGCCTTGGCGCCCTCCGTTCCCCGAGCAAGCAGAATTCCCCCAAGGAGCGGTTGCTTGCAGCTACCGGACAACCCCGGCGAAACACCCCAGCGCCCATCTCACCCAAGCTCCCTCAAAAAACCACCCCCACCCCTTCAAGCCATCCGTCCTCGGGGCTTCCAAAGCCCCGCTCCTTGCCGTCCCCTATCAAGACGACAAGCTCTTCGCTCGCTTCCCAAAAATCTGCAGCTAGCCTGACCGCGACGATGATCCCCTCCCGCATCCTGCCAGGCTTCGCCAAAGCCCTCCTCGCCCTCATCTGCATGGTAAGCTGCAATCGCCAAAGCCCTGAAAAAGAGACTTCGCCCGAAACTCCCGCCAGTGCCTTGGCCAAAGTGGGCTCGATCACGATCCTCCAATCCGACCTCGATCTCCGCCTCAAGGAGCACTACTCCAGCCGGACCGACGCATCATCGCGCGAAGCCGCCCTCGCCGATCTCGTCAAACGCGCCCAGTTCTCCCAAGCCGCCCTCGACGCCGGCATGGCCGAGGATCCGATCGTCCGAGATGAACTCAGCCGCTTTCTCGCCGCCCGCCTCCGTGAAAGGGAACTCAACCCCAAGCTTGAGAAGCAGCAGGAAATCTCCGAAGAACGCCTAAAGGAACTCTATCAGAACGAGATCACCCGTTTCCAAGCGCCCGAGAAACGCCAGGTCGCCGTGCTGTGGTTGAACCCAGGGATCGATCCCGACAAAGCCGAGCGCTACGCCGAAAAGATGCAATCTGCGCGTGAGTTCTTTCTTCAAAGCCAGGACCTCATCGACCACCCCGAAAAAGGTTTCTCCGTCCTCAGCATCGATCACTCCGAGCACCAGGCCAGCCGCTACAAAGGCGGGGTCATCGGCTGGCTCGAAGCCCAAGGCGGCATCGACAAGTGGACCAAGGCCGTCGCCGAAATCGCGTTCTCGGTCGAGCCCACCGGGAGCACCAGCGAAATCATCGTCCGCCCGGAAGGCGTCTTCCTTGTAAGACTCATGGAGATCCGCCCGGCGATCACCCGTCCTTTCGAGGCCGTCGCGCCCCAACTCGGAAAACTCGAACGCGAGCGCCTGAGGCAGGAAGTAGAAGCCGCCTTTGAGCGAGACATCGAGACGAGATATCCGGTGAAAATGGGCGCACCCTAACAGTTGGGAAACTTGGGCTCATTCGATTCTACAATGTATCGATTGAGGGAGCCAGCTACGGCCTTTCCAGGGGAGCCTAGCAAGCTCTAACAGCGGACTACTAACGAGATCAATGCGACCAGGCATCCGATAGAGAGGACATCCTGTTAGCTAACGGATGGTGTGCCAAAACTGCTGACTTCCTCCATCTCGCGCAGGTTCCAAATGCCAATGTTCGGCAGACTTAGTAAGGGTATATTGATAATCAAGGGCATGAAAAAACCCTTATTTCTCCTAGTTTGAACCGACGGTTCTTGCCTAAGCGGCCCATTTCAATGCTGTTAGACGCTTCTCTAAAGACGGCAGTCACGAGTTGCCGTATTTCGCTAAGCGTCCCCCTTCCCCGACCCGTTCCTTCCCCTTTCCCGACCCGTTCCTCCCGATGAGAACCTTGATACCCGCCCTGATCCTCTTCGCCACCGCGGCGATGAACTCCGCATTCGGAACGATCACCGTCACGAACTCCACCAACCTCATCCTCAGCGGACCGGTCCTGACCCTGCCGGGCTCAAACAACGGTGCTGGACAGATTGCCGATGTCACGGGTGGCAACGGCGGAACCCTCATCCCCTACACCGAAACCGGATCAAATACCTACAGCGGTGTCGGTGGAGGGCGCACAGGGACCTACGGCGCGCAGCGTCTGAACGACGGCGATGTCGGCATTGGTGTCGGGACTTCCACTTTCCATGCCATCCCCACCTTCGGAACCGACTCCGTCGTGATGACCTTCACCGGCGGCAGCAAGACCATCACCAGCATCGCCATCTATCACGGATACGATGATCGTGACGGTGCGAACTATGTCCTGAAAGACGCCGCCGGAAATACCATCGGCGCTTGGACATGCGTTGATAACGACTCTCTAACCGAGCACTTCTGGCTGAACTTTCCGACTCCCGTCACGACCACAGGACTGCGAATCGAGACCAGCGCCAATGCAAGCACCGGAGGATTTGCCACGCCCAGCTTCCGCGAAATCCAGGTCTTCAGCAACGTGGGGAACATCAGCGCAAACTACACCAGCGCATCGGCCACTCCCCTCACCTCCGCAGGATTCACCGCCTCCGGCAGAACGGTGAACTTCACCCTCAACTACGCCCCCACCCCCGGCACCTCCCTCAAGGTCATCGAAAACACCGGGATCAACTTTATCCAAGGCACCTTCAGCAACCTCGCCAACGGCCAGCCAGTCGCCCTCACTTACCTCGGACAGACTTACCCATTCGTCGCCTGGTACTACGGTGGCACCGGCAACGACCTTGTTCTCCTCTGGCAGAACACGGGTCTCGCCTCTTGGGGTCGGAACGCCTTCGGGCAGATCGGCGACGGCACCTTTAGCACCACCATCTCCAAGCTTGTCCCTGTGGAGACCGATCAGGGCGGCATTTACTCGGAAAAAACTCTGGTTCAGGTCGTAAGGGGCGCCAGCCACACCGTGGCCCTCTACACGGACGGCACCGTAGCAGCCTGGGGGCTCAACCAAAATGGAAGGATTGGCATCAATGTCAGCGACAACAGCCGCTACACCGTTCCGCAACTAGTCGACACCACCAGCGGCAGTGCTCTCGCCGGCAAGTTTGTCGTTGCTCTCGCCGCCGGCGACTATCACACGCTCGCCCTCTGTTCGGACGGAACCGTGGTCGGTTGGGGGGGCAACAGCCAAGGTCAACTGGGAACCAATAATTTCAACGATGCCATCCGCCCCGTAGCGGTCAATACCACCAGCGGCACCAGTGCCCTCTTTGGGAAAACGGTCGTCGCCATCGCCGCGGGAGGACAGCATAGCGTCGCACTCTGCTCGGATAATACCCTCGCCGGCTGGGGCACCAACACCTTGGGCGAGGTGGGCGATAACACTTTTACTCGGCGCACCACACCAAGGGCGGTCGTCAACACCGGTGCCCTCGCCGGTAAAACCATCATCGCCATTGAAGCGGGGACCAACAACTCCATGGCCTTGTCCTCAACGGGCTTAGTCGTCACCTGGGGGCAAAGCACCACCCTCGGCAACAACAGCGGTATTGAGAGCCCCGTTCCGGTGAATGTGGACACCTCGGGCGCCCTCTCGGGAAAAACCGTCGTCTCGATCAAGACAGGCGGAGGCCACTGTGTGGCCCTCTGCTCCGACGATACCCTCGTCGCCTGGGGAACGAACGACAACGGTCAACTCGGTGACAATTCGGTTTCGTACCGTCCCGTGCCCACCTTGGTCAACCGCGCGAGCGGCACCAGCTCACTCTTTGGTAAGACGATTAGAAGCATTTCCACCGGCTGGAGACACACTTTTGCCCTGGCAACCGATGGCTCCGTTTCTTCCTGGGGAACCAATCAATGGGGCCAGCTTGGCAACAACTCGACGAGTCAGAGCAACGTCCCAACACTCGCCAACACCACGGACGGAGTCAGCGCCCTCTTCAACCGCCCGGTCAGCGGATTGTCCGGCTCCAGTTCCGGGGCGGAACATTCCATTGCCGTCTATGTTGCACCCCCGGGCGTGCAGATCAGCGCCATCGCCAACTTCTCCACCAACGAAGACACTTCCACCGGAAATGTCCCCTTCACGGTCGGAACCGTCGGAACGCTCACCGCTACTTCCAGCAACACCACCCTCGTCCCGAATGGCAACATCGCCCTGGGCGGCAGCGGCAGCACCCGCACCATCAACATCACTCCGGCACTCGATCAGAATGGCAGCACGACGATCACCATCAACGACAGCCTCTCCGGTGGCAGCCGCTCATTCGTCCTCACCGTCAACCCTCTGAATGATGCACCACGCTTCACCAAGGGGGCCAATCAGGTCGCTCTAGGAAACGATACCGGCCCGCGCACGATCCCCGGCTGGGCCACAGGGATTGACTCCGGACCTCCGGACGAAACGGGCCAAGGCCTGACCTTTGTCGTCACCAACAGCAACAACGCCCTCTTTACCTCGAACCCGACTGTTAGAACCAGCACCGGCAACCTCGAATACCAGCCAAATTTCGCCAACCCCGGCACCGTCACGGTCACCGTGAGCCTTCGTGACAATGGCAGCGACATCAATGGAAACGTCAACATCAGTGCCCCCCAGACCTTTACCATTACCATTGTTCCTGCGATCAATGCACCCTTGGCCCCTGCCAGTGGGTCCTCCAATGTGGGCATGCGTCCGCAACTCAGTTGGACCGCATTTACCGCACCGGGCCTGACCTACGAGTTGTTCCTCGGCACGAGTGCCGGCAATCTCAGCTCTCAAGGGATCGTAACCTCGCCTTTCACTCCGACTATATCGAGTTTCAATACCACCTACTTCTGGCGGGTCGATTCCTTATTCGGCGGCCAGCGAGCCACAGGCTCCGTGTTCAGTTTCACTACGAGACCGAAAAACTTTATCGTTAACACAAACGTGGACGAGAACAACGGCTTTGCAACCGGGGGAATCTCCCTTCGAGAAGCAGTCAGCGATGTCATCACAGCATCGCCGCCTGAGACCATCACATTTGCCGGAGGATTGAGCGGTCAGTCGATCATCTTGAACAACGGGCAGATTACCATCAGATCCTCGGTGGATATCAGCGCAGCAGCGTTGTCAGGAGGGATGACGATTGATGCGAACAACGCTTCGCGGGTGTTCGATGTGCTATCCGGTGCAGTGGTGTCGATGGATACCTTGACGATCACCAAGGGCAATACAGGCAACTCTGGCGCATCCGGAGGGGGGATTCGGAATTCGGGCGTGCTGAACCTCAGGAACTCGACCTTGGCTGACAATCACTGTGACGAGGCGGGCGCTTACGGTGGTGCCATCTACAGCGGAGTCGGGGCGCAGCTCGGCCTCACCAACTGCACGGTGGCAAACAACTCTGGCTATCGGGGTGGAGGCATTGCCAACAACGGTGGTAGCACGGTGGCGCTAAATCACGTCACGATTAGTGGAAACACCGCCGGACTAGAGCAGGGTGGCATCAGTTCAGCCGGAAATTTTTCAATCTCGAATTCCATCCTCGCAGGCAACACTGCCTCGAACGCCGACACGGACTTCAAAAAGTCGTCTCCGCCGATCAGAACCGGCGTCAATTTCATCGGGGATATTTCCGGATCGTCTCTGACCGCATCTGCCACGCTCCTCACCGGCAGCCCAAGACTCGCTGCCCTCGCCGATAACGGCGGGCCAACCAAAACCATGATGCTTCTGGCCGGAAGCCCAGCTATCGATGCCGGGGGCACGGCCACTCTAACAACCGACCAGCGTGGTTTTGAGCGCGTCCTTGGTGCCGGCCCGGACCTCGGTGCCTATGAAGCAGCAGCAGGTAGCTTCAATCTCGCTGGACTCACCGTTTACGCCAAATTGGCCTCAGCCCTCACCGGCTCAGGAGTGAATTTCGAGATCTCCACCGACCCGAATTTCGAAGCGGGCACCAGCACCCTCTCCGGCACGGGCACGGCGGGCTTTCTCGACGGCCCGAAAACTGCCGCAAAATTCAGCTACCCCTCCGGCGTGACCGAGGATTCATCGGGTAACATCTTCGTCGCCGACACGGGGAACAACCGCATCCGCATCATCACGCCCGACGGCGTGGTCAGCACCATCGCAGGCAGCGGCACCTACGGCTTCGCCGATGGCCCGGGGGCTAGCGCCATGTTCGCCTTCCCGACCGCCATCGTGGTCGGTCCAAATCAACACCTCTATGTTTCGGACACCTTCAACCACCGCATCCGCAAGCTGACTCGCCCCTCGTCAGCCGGTCAGCCGTGGACGGCATCCACCTTCGCAGGCGACGGCAGCCCCGCCTTCCTCGACGCGACCGGAGCCGCCGCCCGCTTCAACCGCCCCTATGATCTGGTCTTAGATGGAGCCAACCTCCTCGTCGCGGATTCTTCGAACAAGCGAATCCGGGAAATCACTCCGGCCGGTGTGGTGACCACCCGCTATTACAACGGAGGATTCCTTGGCAATCCAACCGGCCTCACCCGCGACACCTCAGGGAACCTCTTTGTCGCCAGCGCCGCGACCCACGTCATCTGGAAAATCAATTCGGGCACGACGACCGCCAACCTCTTCGCCGGAGGCAGCCAAGGAAACGTTAGCTCATCGAACTTCAATCGCCCGGTCAGTCTAGCGATTGATACGACGAACAATCTCTACGTTGCGGATGAAGACAACCACGCCATCCGCAAGATCACTCCGGCCGGCGTGGTTAGCACCATCGCGGGCAACGGCTCCATCGGAAACTCAAATGGTGCCGGAAGCGCCGCGCGCTTCAAGAAGCCACAAGGTGTCTTCGTCAATCGGAATGGCCAACTCCTCGTCGCCGATACCGAAAACCACCTGATCCGACAGGTGATGATCAAACCGCTCACCGTTGCAGCCGTGGTCGCAGCCGGAGGCGAAAACATCAGCGCGGTCATCGATGCGGAAACCCTCGGGCTCGCTCCGGACACCACCTACTATGTCCGTTGGCGCTCGCTTGCTGCTGGCATGCAGGTCCAGACGCATGGACAAAGCTTCTACCTCCCCGGCACACCCAGCGTCGTCACCGTTGAGGCAGGCAACCTTCTTCCAACAAGCGCCACACTGAACGGCACCGTCAATCCTAACAACAGCCCCACAGAAGCCAAATTTGAATACTCGACGGATCCTGAACTCGCAGGCCCATGGCAAGTAAGCACCGTGGTCCCGAGCGGATTCACCAAGCCCCAAGGCATCGCCTCCTTCGGCACGAACACCTACGTCTCGGACGAAACAAAGAACGCCATTTTCCGAGTCGATGCCACCGGCGTCAAAAACAACTTCGTCGGTGCCACCAACAACGCCAGCGGACTCACCAATGGCTCCGGCACCACCGCCCGCTTCGATCACCCTGCCGGCTTGGCCACGGACGCGGCTGGAAACATCTACGTCGCTGACGAATTCAACCACTGCATCCGCATCATCACCCCGGGTGGTGCGGTCGATACCTTCGCAGGCACCGGCAGTGCGGGCTTTACCAATGGCTCCGCACTCACCACCGCCCGCTTCCTCTTCCCGAGAGGTGTCGCAGTCTTTGGTACCGACGTCTATGTCGCGGACACAGGCAACCACTGTATCCGAAAGATCTCCGGTGGAGTCGTGAGCACCGTTGCCGGTACCGGTGTCGAAGGCTTTGCCAATGGCCCCGCCGCGACCGCCCAATTCAAATCCCCTCAGGATCTCGCCGTCGATGTTTCCGGCATCATCCACGTCGCCGACACTGGCAACCACCGTATCCGCCTCATCAACTCAGGCAGCGTCCTCACCCTGGCAGGAACCGGCATTGATAGTCACCTCGACGGTTCCGGATCCACGGCACGTTTCTCCTCACCCACGGGTATTGCCATCGAGCAGTCCCCCGGTGGGAAGATCTACGTTTGCGATCGGGGCAGCCATCGACTGCGATCGATCGACTCCTCCGGCCAAGTCAACACGGTCGCAGGCTCTGGCGCTGCAGGGGCTCTCAACACGGTGGTAGGACAGCTCTACCCCGCCACTTCCGCGAGTTTCAACCAGCCGACCGGAATCACCCTCAACCCCTCGGGCCAAATCATGCTTTCGGATGCCGGAAACTCAGTCCTTCGGCGAATCAGCCGAGGTGACCTGCCGGACTTCGTCGTCGATCCGGAAAAACTGATCTCCGGTCCGATATCAGGAAGCCCCACTGAGACCCTTCTTCGTGGTGCCACTTACTATTTCCGCGCCGTCGCCACCAATGGCCGCGGACGGGCGGAAGGCACCATCCTCAGCTTCACCACTCCGCAGTCGGACATCGTCGTCCGCCTTGGAACCAGCGTCACAGCCCCGACGATCCAGTCCGGTGCAAGCATCGACTTCGGTTCGACGCCACTCAGCACGGATCTCATCCGCAGCATCACCATCGAAAACATCGGAAGCTCGGCGCTGAATATCAGCAGCATCACCGCATCCGGCGGATTCGTTTCATCCGTCTCCTCTTTGGCAGCCATTCCCGCCGCGTCATCCAGAACCTTCACCGTGAAGCTGAACAACGCCACCGCGAATACCTTCAGTGGAGTCCTCACCATCAACAGCGATGACCTTGATTCCGGAACCATCACCTTCCCTCTAACAGGCAAGACCTTGGCACCCGCCAGCCTGAGCGCCGTCGCGGCCAGCAACGTGACTGCCATCGGGGTCACCTTCTCAGCCACCGTCAATCCCCAGGGCAGCCCGACCGACCTTGTCTTCGAGTATTCGAAGTATTCGAACTTCACGGGCATCCTCGAAGTCCTGACCACCGCCGGATCGGACCAAGGGTTCTCGGCAGGCTGCGGCCCGGAGGCGAGCTTCGACACCCCGTCCGACATCGCCGTCGACCAGTTCGGCAACATCTACGTCGCGGACACTGGAAACAACCGCATCCGCGAAATCGCCACCAATGGTGATTGCACCGTGCTCGCGGGAACAGGTTCCACTGGCTCCGATAATGGCCCTGGCGCATCCGCCACCTTCAATTCACCAAAAGGAGTCGCCGTCGATTTGCTCGGAAATGTCTACGTCGCCGACACGAACAACCACCGCATCCGCCGCATCGCAACGGATGGACAAGTCACCACCCTCGCCGGCTTCGGAAGCTCCGGAGCCTTTACTGATGGCGTCCTCAGCGCCGCGCGCTTCAACCAGCCATCCGGCATCGCCGTGGATAGCGCGGGCAATCTCTATATCGCCGACACCGGAAACAACCGCATCCGCATGATCAGCAACGCGGGCGAAGTCACGACCCTCGCCTCCAGCTTCAGCTTCAATGCTCCCGCCAACCTCACGATCGATGCGGTCGGCACCCTCTACGTGACGGACAAAGGCGGGACCAGCAGCAACCGCGTGATCAAGTTCAAGATCAGTCAAACCCCGACGGTGGTGGCCTCCTCCGGCTTCAACAATCCGAACGGCATCAGCGTCGATGCCATAGGCAACATCTTCGTCGCGGATCAAGGAAACCACCGCATCGCCCGCATCGATTCGATCACCCAGGCCGTCACCACGATTGCCGGAGCCTCAGGATCGGTTGGCACCGTCGACGGCACGGGTAGCACCGCCCGCTTCAATCAGCCGACCGGCATCGCCGTCAGTCCGGCTGGCACGATCTACGTAGCCGATCGGGGCAACCACCGCATCCGCCAGATCGCTCTTGCCGCACGCACCGTCACCGCGGCCACCGCCCTGACCGCCGCAGGAAACAACAACATCACCCTCGACCTCGCCGGTCTGGAGCCAAACACCACCTACTACTACCGTAGTATCGCGACCAATGGCGGCGGCAGCACGACCGTCCTTCCTCTCAACCCCACCCCGGGTCTCACCTTCAAGACGCTCGACAACATTGCCGAACTCAGTGCCCTGACGGTCAATGGTGTCGCCGTCCCCGGATTCAATCCCTGCGTCTTCAGCTACCCCGTCGCGCTCGCCTCCCAGGCAACCGCGGCAACGGTTCGAGCCACGGCTGCCAGCTCAAACGCGGAACTCAAACTCTTCCTGAACGATGTTCACTGCTGTGATCTGACTTCCGGAGTCGCCAGCCCGCCCCAGACATTGATACCCGGCGACAACGTCTTACGCGTCGATGTCATTTCGGACGATGAAACGGCACTCCACAGCTACTCGATGACCATCGCCAGCACCGTCACCGGATCCCCCTTTACCCAGTGGCAGAGCGCGAATTTCGGAGCAAACGCCAGCAACCCACTGATCGCCGGAATCAATGCCGACCCAAGCAAAGATGGCGTCGTCAACCTCCTGAAATACGCCTTGTTCCTCGATCCCAACATCTCAACCCGCGTCGGTCTTCCCACCCTCGGGGACAACGGAGACGACATCACCCTCACCTACATCAAGAACACCGCCGCCACCGACCTCACCTATCAGGTCCAGTGGTCCACCAACATGCAGGACTGGTTCACAAGCGGCATCACCGAGACCCTCGTCGACGACCTCACCACCAGACGCGTGATCCGAGCCTCCGTCGCACGCGGTAGCGACACCAAAAAATTCCTGCGTCTCGTCGTCACCCTGCCATAGCCGCCAACTCCCGCACGCATCTCCCATGAAACTTTTCCGCATGCTCATCTCTCGCACACTCCCCGCGATTCTGGCCGGCATTCTAACACTTGCCGCCAGCGCCCAGACCGCGACCCAATCGGTGACTCTCAAACCCGGCTGGAATGCGGTTTGGCTGGAGGTCGAGCCCCAGAATGCCTCCGGCATCCCGCTCACTCCCGAAGCTGCATTCAAGACCGCCACAAATACGGCTATCAACATCATTGCCTCCCCCAAGCCGCTCGCCGGCTTCGCCGAATTCTTCGGAGATGCACCAGGCACGGAGAGCGGCACCTTCAACAAAGATCGCTGGGAGCAGTGGAACCGAACCGGAGTGGGCAACGACCTCATGATGGTCACCGGAAATCGCGGCTACCTCATCAAGTCGACCGCTGGATCCGACGTCACCATCTCCATTGAAGGAAAAGCACGCTTCTTCCGCCCGCAGTGGATCCCCGACCGCTACAACCTCGTCGGCTTCGGGCTGAGCGGAACCCCGTCCTTCAGCAACTTCTTCTCGCCCTCGGGAGACGTCCACACCCCCGCCAAAATCTATCGCCTCAAGACCGATGGATCCTGGGTCAGCGCGATCACCACCCCCGTCCCGCCCATGAAATCCGGCGAAGCCTACTGGATCTTCGCCGATGGCCCCTCCAACTACATGGGCCCCGTCGCCGTGGACTTCACGGGTGCTAGCTCCGGCTCACTCAATTTCGGCGGCCCGGATGACGTGCAAAAAGTCGGTGCGGAGAACCTCGACCTGATGGAAATTACCTTCACGAACCTCAGCACAAATCCGGCGATCCCCGTGATTGATGTGGATACCATCGCGAATGGCACCGGTTCCCTCGCCCTCAAGGCGGCACGTCCCGTCGCCACCACCCTGAATGCCTACGAACTGATCGCTACCATCACCGGCACTGGCACGGCCCTTCAGAAAACCATCACTGCCAAGCAGTCCGGCTACCTCACCCTCGGCGCTGCTCGCAACTGGACTTCCACCCCTGTTTCACGGGCCAACGTCTACCGCCTGAATACCGGCGGCGGCACCAAGGTCTACCTCCCGGTCAGCGCGCTCAACAGCAGCATCGTTGTCCCCTCCAATAGCACCAACACCTCACCTGCGGATCTCAACTCAGGCCTCTGGGTTGGAGAAATCAGCGTCAACAGCACTGGTTCCATCGTTGAAAATGGTTCCCCCATGCGGCCCTCCGCCGGAGCCGCCCCGCTCCGCATCATTCTTCATTCGAATGCTTCGGGAGCCGTCTCGCTGCTTTCCCAGGTCACCCTGATGCAGACCAAATCTGCGGACTCCTCCATTCCCTCGACCCCCGCTCTGATTGTTGATCCTGCCAAGATCCCCTTCTTCGAAGGCGTCAAGGAGCGCAACGGCAAACGCGTCGGACTCCGCGTTGAATCCATCGCCTTCGACATGCCCCGCAAGGCCGGTGCCGGAAACACCGAAGTCTACGACCTCAGCCTCCCACTCAACGGTCCCCTCGGTGCCGGAAAAACCCTCAGCACCAACGCCGGAACCCTCGTCATTGATCCCAGGCACCGCAGCAATCCCTTCCGCCACGCCTACCACAACGAGCACACCACCGGCCCGAACATCATTCGTGAATTCAGCATCGTCTTCGACTCCGAGCAACCCGTCCCCGACCGACTCACGGGCACCTATCAAGAAACCATCCGGAACCTCACCAAGTCCGACATCCAACTCTCCGGCCCCGTCGAACTCCGCCGCGTGAGCAGCGTCAAGACCCTCGACGGCAACCAGTAGGAACACCCCCAGCCTCGCCAAACATTCCAATTTCACAGCGATGAACATCACAAAAACAGCCCGAGTTCCCGCGTTACTCGCGATCGGATTTCTTCTTATCTTTTCAACCGCCTGGGCCATCCCGCCACTACCTAACAGTTCCGGTGGCCCGGATCTCTACGGCTATACCTACTCCGACAGCACGATCCCGTTCAATGGCTTCCCACCTACGGTGGAGGGTGCCAAATTTGGGAGTGCCGTGGCGGTATCCAGCAATTTCATGGTGGTCGGCACAGAATCCTCAACAGGAGTTAGGAGTTCTGGAACCGCCTATGTTTTCGACCTGAAGAGCCCCACCCCAACGCTTCCCGTGCTCATCTTGAACAATCCAACACCAGAGGATGGTGATGCATTCGGTGGCTCGGTGGCAATCTCTGGCACCCGCATTGTAGTAAGCGCCTTTCGCGACAACTTCGGTGGATTCACCAACGCAGGAACCGTTTATGTTTATGACCTGACCAGTTCGACGCCCACCATCCCAGTGGTCACCTTGAATAACCCAACGCCAGCGTCAGACGAGTTCTATGGCTCCTCGGTTGCCATTTCCGGGACCCGCGTCGTGGTGGGTGCTCCGCTTGTTCCGGTCGCAGGATCTAATCTCGCCGGGGAAGTTTATATTTATGACCTCAATCGTACAACACCAGAGATTCCAGTCAGCACGTTGAGGGATTCCAATCCCGGCTTTTCCGATCTTTTCGGAAATTCAGTCGCCATTGATGGGAACCGTGTCCTCGTCGGAGCACTCCAAGACAATAACACCATGAGTTCGGGATGGGGGAGCGCTTCTTACTATCAGCTCAATCCTGCCACGAGCGCCGCAGCCTTCGTGAACAAGGTAACGAATCCCTCCACCTCCCCAGGTGGATTTTTCGGCGTGGATACCGCCATCTCGGGAACGCGCGTGATGATCGGGGGGGACGATGACAACAACGGCACCGTTCATATCTATGACCTTGCCTCCGGCACCTTCAGCCACAAGGCGTCCCTGCCAAATCCCTCGACGAACCCTGGTAGCAGTAGCACCTTTGGCTATTCGCTTTCCATCTCCGACAATCGGGCAGTGGTCGGGAGCTCAATCGACAACACCTTCAATAGTAGTGCGGGTGGGGCTTGGGTTTATGACATCGATCCCGTGACCAGTGCGGCGACATTGGATCGCGCACTGACTTTCCCTAGCGCAGCAAGCTCCGACAATTTTGGGAGTTCCGTCGCGATCTCAGGCCCGCGAGTTGTTGTAGGTGCCCCAGGTGACAACCCCGGTGTCCCTGATGGCGGCAGTGTTTTCACCTACCTGCCTCCTTTCGACACCCCCACCGCATTCAATCAACCCGGAAACTATCCCCCCGCACCTCCTTATGAATTCACCGATCTCGTCGCCCTCGGCGGGAACGTGGCTACGACCTTGACCAACGATTCGGCCGAAGCCGTAGAGATTGGATTCCCCTTCACATTCTACGATCAGGAACATTCGATCTGCTACCTCTCCACGAACGGCTTGATCACCTTCGGCCAAGCGAACACGAGCAATACTGCGACCACGTTTCCCAGTGGCACGAGCGGGAGCGCAAAGATTGCACCGTTCTGGACCGATCTGGACAACCCTGTTGCCTACGGCGGAAAGGTTTACTACAAGACAATCGGACAGGCTCCACGGCGGATCTTCATCGCCCAGTACGAAAATCTGTCCCAGAGATTTGTCCCGGGAAACAGAGTTACGTTCCAAGTTAAGCTCTTCGAGGGCAACAACGCCATCGAAATTCACTATAAGAGCCGTGCCCTCATAAGCGGCGAAATTGAGCCTCTCATTAGCATCGGGATTGAGAACTCTACCGGCGACAGTGGACTGACTTACCAACTCACACAATGGGTTGGGCTAAACACCCAACTCAAGGCTTTCCCCTTCGCTGTCCGGTTTGAACGCCCTATATTCGCCGAAGTTGAAAGCAACTTTGTCGGTCCCGACGGAGTCACCCGCTCGATCGCGTTGGCTGGCAAGCTCACCCCCTATTCAGGCCGCCTTCCAGTCCAATACAATTCGGTTCAACGCTTCGAAGCGCCTGAGTTTGTCTATCTCAACAAGAACCTCAAGGAACTCGATCAAGTCGGTGGCTTGGGAGGAACCCTGGAAAGCATCAGCCTCAGCAGCGGAGGCGCTTACACTTCCACACCGACCGTGACCATCACCGGAGGCGGCGGCGTAGGTGCCACCGCAACAGCAACACTTTCTCCCAGTGCACGCGTCACTGCGGTTGGAGTCCCCAACGGCGGGAGCGGATATTCTTCGGCTCCCTCAGTAACCTTCACCGGCGGCGGCGGATCGGGAGTAAGCGGCACCGCAACTGTCGAAAATGGAGCCGTCACTGGAGTCACTATCAGCAATCCAGGAACAGGTTACACCTCAGCACCGACGGTAGCCTTCACCGGCGGTGGTGGCAGTGGCGCGGCCGGCACGGCCTTCATCGGCAAGTCCGTCACCAGCATCACCATCAATAGTCCGGGGAACAGTTACACATCACCCCCAAGCATCGTTTTCGCTGAAGGCGGCGGCTCAGGAGCCACAGCCACGGCAACTCTCAGTTCTTCGAATGAGGACGATATCGCCTACTACCGTGCCCGAAATATGGGTTACGCCATCGATGGTGAAACCGTTCAGGGGGTTGATCGCTTCTTTGAAAGAACGCTTACCGAGGACATCAAAGTCATCTGGAAATGGCAGTTGGAATATGCCGTCTTCATCGAATCCGCTACGACTGGTGGTATCACTCTCCCTGACCCCGGAAATGGCGTCGGAAATCCGCTTCCTGTCGTCGGCAGAATCTTTGTCCCCAAGGATACCGAATTTTCCGCCTCCGTTGACCGCACCGTCGGAAACGATACCCTCGGCCTCGACATCTCCGGACGTCGCTTTTCGGCGGATTCCTATCAACTCGAAGATGCCACGGGCGTCAAACCCGTTGTTCAACTGGGCGACACCGGCAACCGCGTCGTCACTGAAACCGTGACCATCAACAACTGGCTGCGCGTGAAGTGGCGCTGGATGGGTCAGGTCCGCTATCGCTTCGATGCTGCAGGAGACTCATCAGTGGGCACCGCACCCTTCGCCGGGAAGTCCTTCCTCCGCGTCTATAATAAAGCAGGTAATGCCATCGAGGAAACCGTGACGGGCTTCGCGCCATTCAACGAGCACTGGGTGGACCTCGACCGCAAAGTCGAAGTCGGCGCGTTCTACCGCTCGGTCGACAACTGCTACACCCTCGGAAATTTCGTCAACTCGCCGAGTGGCAACTTGGGCTCGGTTGGGACCAACATCGCCCTCTTTCAGGATGCTCTGATTCCTGACCCCCTCGCGGGAGGCACTTCGCGGGCAGCCCGAGTTTGGACGGTAAACTCCGCCAACGCGCCGACAGAAGCCCACTTCTTCTACGAGCCCACTACCTTCCGCGCGATTGTCCCTCTCGGGAAAAGTCTCGATGCCCAGAATCCTGTCCTCATCCCGACTCTCTGCACAGGCGGTGCCCTCCGTCTCGGTGACACGGGACCATCCGATGCCTTCACCCGCATCGGGCCGAATCTGCCGGACGGCGATGCCACCGGCTTCCCGGTCCGCTGGGATCGTGTCGGCAAGCAATTGTTCCCGGTCCACCCAGGCAACTACCAACTCCTCTGGCCGGATGCTGTGAATCCCGGCACCTCCTATCGCATCGAAATCGTCACCGGCTACCCCGGCGAAACCGTCACGCTCTCGTCGGCAGAGGAACTACCCAATGGCATGCGCGTCGGCACCGCTCCCAACTACAATCGTAACATCACTCTCGGTAGCGTCGCTCTAACATCCGGCTTTCCCGCCGCTCCCGCTGCTCACTATCGCCATATCTACGACACCAATCCTGATCGCAATCCGCCGACCAAGCTCGATCTTTCCGGCACGGATAACTGGAAGTTCCGCGAGCTGACCTACCGCGATCTCACCTCCGGAGCCACCGCTACGGCATCCGCCAGCGGCGTCCCTTTCTCCGCCAGCGGTGACGGAAAGAGCGTCGTCCTCTTCAGCTATCGCCCGAACCTAGGTGAAATCGCAGACGGCACGGCCTCCAAGGAAAAACTCGCCGTCTTCGTCGTCCAATCCACTCAACTCGAATCAATCACCCCGGATGACCCCAAGCTCATCCTCGGCCGACGTGGTCTTGCCTTGGATGGAAGCAATCTCGGCATCGTCCAATCCACCCCAGCAGGTCTCGGAACCATCAACCCCGGCAAGGACCTCGTCGTCGACTTCTGGATGAATGCCAAAGGCGTCCGTCCAAGTGACGCTCCCACCACTATCCTGAGCACTGGCAACGACGCCCTTCGCGTGGTCCTGAATCCTTCAACCTCGACCATCACCACCAAGTATTTCGGCATGGATGTGACCCATCCATTCACCACCGCCGGTGGGACGTGGAAACACTACGTCGTCCACGCCTTTGAAGACAGCTTCCTCGGAGTTCCCGTGACGGTTGTCGATTTCTACATCGATGGAAAACGCGTCGAACAAGGTACTGTCGGATCAGGCACCGCCCCTGGTTCATCCGTCGGCACCACCCTCGCGGCAAACAGCTTCCGACTGGGACTTGATGCCAGCCCGTCCAGCGGTCTGCAGGTCGACAAGCTACGCATGTTCGATCTTCCGCCCCTCTTCGAACTTACCGGCGGTGTCGAACCATGGCTCACGCCATCCGAACTGCAGGACTTGAGAATCAAGCCCAACGCCTCCCTGCGCATGGCGGCACCGCTCATCCACTTCAACTTCGAACCCACCAATATTGGTGGCGCCTTTGTCAACCTGAATACCACGACACGTGGCCAGATCGGCACCGGTACGGTGAACAGCCCGGTTCTTGCCCGCCTCGATATCCAGGAAGTGGCGACCAAGCTCGACAGCACCTTGGACAATGCCGGCTTCGGCGGCAGCGGCTACGTCCTCAATGCGGTTTCGAACTACAATGCCAACCTCTACAACCGTGCGGCGGAAGTAGGCACATGGGGCCCCATCTTCCCGGTCAACCACAGCCAACTCTATGATACCAACGCTCGCCGACTCGAAGTGGCCTACTACGAGTCGCCCTACCTGATCGATCCCGTCATCCACCCGAACGTCGCATGGCCCTATCAAGCTGCCGTTTACGACGAGGTCATCTATCCAAACTATGGCCCTAACAAGGACAAGGCGATCTACATCGCGAGCCGCATCGGCTCAGAAGGCGTCGATATCACCGGACGCCCACAAAAGGTCTTTGACCTAGCTGGATACGCCAATTTCGCCATTTACAACCAACCGAACAACGCACTCCCGGGCTTCAACCCGAACGAGGAACATGCCCTCGCCGCCGCCTCCAACCGCGCTGGCCTGAAAGTCAAATCCCTCGGTGGCGACATCCCTAACAACCCGCCACTCGCCGCCTTCGCCCTGCAGAACGATGCGAATGCCGCAAGCCAAAGCTACACCTCCGATCCGTGGGTTCTCGTCCAAGTCAACAACCTCGTCACTGGCGAGCCGGAAATGGCGGCCTATCAGGTCTTCAAGACTCGCGGAGGCGCCATCCCCTTCCCGCGTCCTGCGGACTCTGACGTCAACGCGACCGATGGCCTCGCCTATGAAGACGCCGCCGTGCAGGAAAACCGCTTCCTCACCATCGATGCGAACAAAACCTACTCGTTCAGCTATCAGTTCGACTACCCGGTCTTCGCGGGCGATCTGCTTATTCCTCCCTACCCGCTCAATCTGGTCGTCGGCAATGTCAAGATGCCAGACGACCGTGGCGGCAATGTCCAAGTCAATGGAGTGACCCAGCGAACCCTCTGGCGCGACGTGAATCACAACGCCTGGGTCGTCTCCGGCGGAGGTCGGTTCTTCCATCAATTCTTCTATCCCTTCCGGGCCGACTTCTACCTTCCCGGCTCCGTGGCTGCGGGCACCCCGATCGCTTGGCTTCCTCAAGGTGGCACTCAATTCACCGGTGACAACGCCTCAGGCGACCCAATCGTCGACGACAATCCCAAGCCGGTCAAAATCACCTACAACTCCGCCTGGCGCTCGGATTATCCGAAGCTCAAGCGCGGTGAAACGATGACCTATCAGGGCGGCGAATACTTCAATGAAACGCCGGGGGCAAACGGACTTCCCGCACTCGTGGCGATGGCCGCCACGGAGGTCGTCTATGACAGCGTCACCCCCGACATGATCATCACCGATTCCAACGTCGGCAGCTATTCGGCCCGCATCATCCGTCCTCTCGATCGCCGCGAAGCGCCTTTCACCGTTGCCCAGATGGGCGCGGCCGAGTTCACCCCCGCTGCCAGCGAGAAAGTCTTCCTCGTTGCCGAGCGCTGGTATTTCAAACAACTCCCCGGCTCGCTCCAACGCCGATTCTACTTCGATTCCCTCGCAGAGAAACTCGTCTTCCGTGGCTACCTCAATGACAAGGACAGCGGAGACCCCGACCTCACCGCTGGCCCCGATCCCATCAACATCCTCGAACCGAACATCATGACCCCTGATGAGTTCACCCTGATTCGCAACCTCTCCGGTAGCGCTTCATGGCGATCGGTTGTCGATGGCATCTACAAAAAGTCCCTGAACCCGGATCCTGTCCGCAGACTCGTTGGCGGCACCCCGACCGAAATCAACACCAGTGGTCTGTTCCTTCCAGGCGTCCGCGAACTGCCGGAAGTCACGCTGAATAACACCGGCCTCACCAACACCGAACGCACCCTCCTAACCGCTCAACGGGATACCTTTAGGGAAATCGATCTTCCATGGGTTCTCCAACCGTCCGGTGATTATGCTCCGGCCACAGGCTCCACGGCCGGTCAGTTTGTTCACCTCAACAGCTTGGGCGTCGGCTCCGCCTTGGTTCCCTCGCCCGAGCTGCTCCGCCAATCGGTGAATGGTTCGCTCTTCGTCACGATCGCAGAGAACAATCGGGGTGAACTCAGCGGTGCTCCGGTCAGCCTCCACATCATCGAGATCATTCCCGACCGCTACCGCGGTGCCATCAAGGTCATCGAACCTGCCGATGCCTTCAGCGAAAAAATCACCCTGCAGCACAACGGCGAATTCGGCACCAACACCGGCGATCTCTACTATGAATGGTGGATCCGCGACGCCGCTCCGCTCGGTATTATCAACAGCACCACCGATCCTGAGATCCGCGATGACGGGACCCTCAAGGAATTCGACAGCAGTGGCAACAGCCTGTGGCAGCAATACATCCCTCAAGAGCGTCTTGCGCTTGCCGATGTCAACGCCCGCCACCTCGGCCTCCACAGCATCGTCTTCGAAGGCCGCCCGGATGTCGTCCTTGCCGACAAGCTCATCCTCATGCGCTACCGCCACAGGAATGAGTCAGGCTGGAATCTGGTTTCATTCGATAGCACCAATCCTTCCGTCGACTGGCAGCCCGGCAGCCCCGCTCCCTTCCAATGGGCCGGTGCCGCGAACTCGCCGCAAGGACAGGCCGATGGCAGCAAAAGCTACATCCCACAACTCGTCATGGGTTGGGTGAAGCGCGTGCTCGATCGCATCAACCCCTATGAAGCCCGCTACACGGACTTCTTCAGCAACGAAAGTCCGGCCACCTACAGCAGCCAGATCCAAATCGCGGGAGCTCCCTATGCCGGAAAGGTCGCACTCAACTCCGACAAGTCCGTCATCGAAAGAACCGGCCTGATCGAACTCTACGAAACCGTCCTTCAACGAGCCCGCGAACTCTCGATCGACAACTCAAGTAACCCCGTCAGCACCGATGGCATCAATCAAGCGCTACTGCTCGCCGCGACCCGCCTGTCCGTGCTTTACGAACTCCTCGCACGAGAAGCCTACAGCGACGCCCAGGATTCCACCATCCGCGTGACCAATGAAGACGGCCTCTCAAGTGTCGCCTCGTTCACCCACGCCTTCCAGAACATGGAAGCCGATCTCCTCCACGAGGAAATGGCGCTCCTCCGTGGCACGGATTTCAAAAAGAGCTACCCGGTCGACAACCGGATCTTCTGGAACTACGCCAAGGGTCTCGGAGAAGCCGCCTACAACGTCAACTACAACATCTATGACGAAAACAGCGACGGCTTCATCAATGAAGACGACGCCCGCGCCCTCTATCCACAGGGACATGGCGATGCCTGGGGTCACTACCTCTCTGCCATCGGCATGCACTATGAACTCCTCCAGCAACCCGCCTTCAACTGGCGCAGCCGTTCGGAGTTTTACTCGCTCATGCAGAACGTCCTCGAAGTCGACTTCCTCGACGAGAAGACCTTTGCCAAACTCGCCGCCGGCAAGGCGCGCACCGGTCGCGACATCGTTCGCGGAACCTATCGCCTGAACTACACCCAAAACCCCGATGGACAATGGCAGGGCTATACCGATGGAGCGAACCTCGCCCGTGCCTGGGGTGTTTCCGAATGGGCGCATCGCGCTGGCCAAGGTGCCTACTTCGACTGGGCCGTGGCCAATGCCATCTTGCCGGAAAAAGCCGATCAGAACCCTTCAACACCGCTCAACGACCCCGAGAATCTCGACATCATCGAGCGCTCCGCTGCCGAAAGCGAAATCGGTGAAATCATCGGCTCCTTCTACGAAATCCAAATGGCCATGGATGAGGCTAACGGTGGTTCCAATCCACTTGGATTCGATTCCGATGCCATCGCCTTCGACATCGACCCGAACTTCGTTCAAGTCTCGTCATCGATTCAAGGGAAGACCCATTTCGAGCAGATCTACGATCGTGCTGTAACGGCTGGCACCAATGCTCTCTCGACCCTTGATTTCGCCGCCAAGACCGAAAACAAGCTGCGCCGCATTGCCGACGACACCGACGAACTTGCAGCGCAAGCGTTCCGTCAGGATCTCGACTACCGCAATCGCCTGATTGAAATCTTCGGTCGTCCCTACGATGGCACCATCGGCTTCGGCAAACTTTATCCGGAAGGCTACGAAGGGCCGGATGTTTATCTCTATTCCTACCTCGATCGCACCACGATTGATCAGATCATCCCTACCGGTGAGTCTGAAGCAGGCACCACGCACGACGTTGAGTTCGAGGATATCAAAGCCACCATTTCCGGCCTCGCCTCGAACCCCAAACTCCTCAATATCTACAGTGACACAGCATTCAGCCTGAACCCTCTCCTGAATCCTCTTCTGGACATCTTTGGTGGCGGAGTTTCATTCGGCAGCCCGAGGCTCACGGAGGCCATCCAAACCTTCGTTGAAGGCAATGACTACCAAGACCCCACAGTGAACTTCTCGATGCCGGTCCGCCGCGCCTCCGCCTACGCGTTCCAATCCATCCCTGAATGGGGCCAACGCACGAGCTACGGTAAAGCCCAACTCGCCTTGGAGGAAATGCTCCGCGAAGAGATCAAATTGCAGGCCGCGATCGAAGACCATCAAGGCTTCCTTCAGGACTACCAATCCATCTCCCTCCGCCTCCTCAACGAAATCAACCTGATCGATGAAAGGGAAGACATCGGCGACTCCATCACCGGTGTGAGAGCGAGTGTCAACACCGCCATCGTCGCAGCGGAGACTGCCATCGGAATCGCCAACATCCTTTCGGATGTGATCGGAGCCACCGCCGATTCCGTTGCCGAAGGCCTGCCCACCAGCGTGGGATTCTCCAATGACGTCACCTCGATCGGTCGGGGTGTCGCACTGGGAATTGCAGCGGCCGCAGAAGCCGCGAACGACACCGCAACTGAGATCAAGGACATCGCCAAGACGATCGCCGAGCATACCCGGGACGAGGTGATCGACGCACTGGAACGCAAAAAGGTCAGAACCGAATACGTCTCCGAGATTGAAGGCTTGCTGGTGGAACTCGAACAGATCTCAGGCAATGACGGACTGGCCGCCGTCGGTGAACATCTGCAGAACCTCGAAATCTATCGCCAGCAGTACATCACCGCCATTTCAGAAGGCTTCCGAGTCCTCAAGGAAAGGGAGGCCTTCAACAAGATCCTCGCCTCCAAGGTGCAGAAGAACCGCTATCAGGACATGCTCTTCCGCCTCTCTCGAAATGAGGCGATGGCCACTTACCAAAGCGCCTTCAACCATGCGGCCCAATACACTTGGCTCGCCGCAAAAGCCTACGACTACGAAACGAGCCTCGACTCCGGCAACCCCGCCGCCGCCACCCAGTTGATGGATGATATCGTCAAGACCCGACAACTCGGTCTTTGGTCAAATGGACAACCTCAATCAGGACAAGGCGGCCTCGCCGGAATCCTTTCCTCCTTGAATGGAAACTTTGCGGTGCTCAAGGGACAACTCGGCATCAACAACCTCCAAGTGGAGAACGAGAACATCTCCCTTCGCTCCGAGTTGTTCCGCATTGGTCCCGGTTTGGCACAGGGGGGAACCTCCGCCAGTGACACCCGCTGGCAGAATGCTCTGAAAGCGCGCAACGTTGAGGATCTGTGGCAGCTTCCGGAATTCAAGACCCACTTCCGCCCCTTCGCGAATCAGGTGGTTGGCAAGAAAGAGCCAGGACTGGTCATTCGATTCTCGAGCAGCATCGATCCCGGAAAGAACTTCTTCGGACGGCCACTCATGGCCAGCGATCATGCTTACAGTTCGTCCAGCTTCTCTACCAAGATCGCCAGCGCAGGCATCTTGTTGGATGGCTACGATACCGGAACCTTGGCCTCCACCCCGAGAGCCTATCTCATTCCGGTGGGCGTCGATTCACTCCGCGTCTCCACCGCCACCCAACCGCTGACCCGCACTTGGAGCGTTCACGACACCCGGATTCCCACTCCCTTTACGATCAATCAAACCCAACTCACCTCACCCGGGTTCATTCCCTCCCTCGATGGTATCGACGGGCGTTTCCAAGAACCGCGCCGCCATGCGGACTTCCGGGTCTACTACGGAAACACTTCGGCCCTCGGCAGTTCCACCCAAAGCACCCGACTCATCGGTCGCTCCATCTGGAACTCGGAATGGCTGCTGGTCATCCCCGGTGCCAACCTCAACGCCGATTCCACTTACGCGCTCCAACGTCTGACGGAGACGATCTCCGACATCAAACTCACCTTCAAGACCTACTCCCATAGCGGACAGTAACACCACCTCCATGAACGCTCTCTTGAAACACCACCTCGCGATCCTGCTCAGCATCGTCCTCACAACCTTCGCCGGAGCCGCAGGCTTCTCGGATTCTGATGTCACCTTCTATGGCTCCGTCAGGCAGTCGAGCGGTGCCCAGTCAACCACCCTCCAAGTAGGAACTCTTGAAATCACATTCGTCAATCAGACCGACCCAAGCAACAAGGTCACCCTGTCGACACCACTGGAACCAACCGGCGCAGGATCCGTAAAGCCCTACTCCTACTCGCTCCGTGTCCCACTAATGTTCCTGCCCGCCGCCAACCAGATATCATCATTCTTGGCGATCAGCTCCCAGGCATCTCAATTCAAGATCGAAAACATCAAGGTCAACGGTATTCCTGCGACCCTTCCAGACGGCAGCTCCGAGTTCTACGACCTCAGCTTCGCCAATCGCGCCGATCAGTACCGGCTAGACCTGTTAGTCTTTGGAGAAAGCACCGACACCGACAACGACGGGCTCCCCGATTGGTACGAAGATCTCTACGGGCTCGACCCCAACCTCGCCGATGCCAATGCCGACTTCGACAACGATGGCTGGAGCAACCTCAGTGAATTCCGCCGTGGCAGCAACCCTGCCATCAGCAATCGCGACCCCCAACTCGCCACCGCCGAAATCCTCATCCCCGAGTCCGGCGAAGCAGGATGCTTCCTTCAGATTCATGACTCGGATTCCCAGCCGTCCGACATCCAGATCATCTTGCCGCAGGAAAGCCTCAGCGGCATCGAAATGCTATGGGACGGAGCCACAATACCCGACGGCACTTCCATCAATCTCGCAGATCTTGAGGCAGGCCGCCTCACCATGCGCCACTCCGATCCAAGCGTCCGTGAACTCTCCCTCCCGATCAGCTGGAACGATGGCGGTGACGACGCGAGCGGAGCGGTGCTCGTCCAGATTGTTAGCCCCAGCAGCCAAGACGGCAATGACGCCGCGCTTTGGCTCGATGCCGACTCAATGCCCACCGCAGGCGATCGCGTCGCCACCTGGCCCGACCGCTCGGGCAACGGCTTCAATGCCATGCAGCCTCTCGCAGCGCAGCAACCGCTGGTCACCAGCTTTGGCGATCATCGCTCGATTGAGTTTGATAAGGAAGGCAGTCACCTCTTCTTCCAAGACCCCGCATTGCCAGCCGGAAATCACACCGTGCTGGTCGCCTACCAGTCGGAAGGCACTCCAAAAAACCGCCAAGTCCTGATGTCGAGCAATCGCGGATTCCTCAGCCTCGAGCCCACCGCTCAAGCGATCTCCTATCCCGGTGCCCCGCAGTATCAAATCGATAGCGCAGCCGTGCGTGGCTTTGAGTCGACCCTTCACACCACCGCGATCTCGATCTTCCGCCGCGAAGGCACCACCCTTCAAAACATCTTCGGCCACTCATTCAACGGCGAACAAATCCCCGCCGAAGCCCTCGACCCGGTTCTCCCAACACTCGGCGCGCGCCGCGTCGCCCTGACTGTTGAAAATCCGATCCGTGACGGCTTCCGTGGCCAACTCCACGAGCTCCTCGTCTTCCCGACCGCACTGCCCGAACAAAAGCTCCGCGACGTCCACGACTACCTCGAGTCAAAATGGAGCGGCGCAATCATCTGGGACCTCAGCACTCATCTGCAACCCGCCACCATCACCGCCGCCGGCCCCGGTCGCCACATCATCCGCGGTGGTCACGGCGCTGACAACCTACGCGGCGGCAACACTGAAAACACCCTCTCCGGTGGACCCGGCGCAGACATCCTCACCGGCAACTCCGGCATCGATCACTTCGTCTTCGGCGGCGTCGATACCGGCCGCGATGTGATCGTCGACTTCGATCTGCAAAAAGATGTGATCGATTTCTCCGCCCTCTTCTGGGGAAAAACAGGCGACGCCCGCAGCTACCTCAGCACCCGCCTCGACACCAACTTCAGCGATCCCATCCCGACCCTCGACACCGTGCTCATCCTGCAACGCCCGGATGCCACCGTGCAGGAAATCGTTCTTCGCAATGTCATTCTCGGCGGCCCGGAATTGATCCAACTCATCGTCGAAGGCCGCATTCGCATGGGAGCCCTGAGCATCCCCACCGATGTCGAAATGACCCTCGCTCCCGGTTCCGAAAGTGGTCCCGTCCTGCGCGAGGACCTCGACCAAGGTTTCAGCGTCAACCTCACCCGAAGTGGCGCTGGCGTCGCTGGCACCCTCGATGTACCGATCGGATTCTTCCAAGACGCCCTCGGACCTGACTTCCTCGTCGAAGGCAGCAGTTCGGAAGAAGGCCAGCGCGCCGTCGTCAGCTTCCAACGCGGTCAGCTTACCAAACAGATCACCGTCCGCCCCGTTCCTGATCTCAAAACCGAAGGCACCGAGGTTTGGGAAACCGCCATTCTCCCGAACTTCCGCTACGGCATCTCTGGTAGTTCGGTCGCGCGCTCGGTCAGCGATGAATCCATGGTCACCCTCGCGGTCATCGAAGCGAATGCCCTCGTCACCGGTTCGCAGCCCGCCGTTGTCCGCGTCACCCGCGACGGCTCCCTAACAGCTCCCTTGCTGATCCATCTCGAACTCGAAGGAAGCGCCGAGGAAAACACCCACATCAATCCCGTGGCTCGCACGCACACCATTCCCGCCGGTCAAGCTTCCGCAGATGTGAGCATCACCACCGACAGCGGATGGGACGGCGCTCCGACCCGCATGCTCCTGCTGCGCCTCGTCGCGCAAAAAGGCTATCAAATCGGCAACCCGCACGAAGCCACCCTTTACGCATCCGACACCGCGCCGAACGCGAACGCTGCGGGCTTCGACCGCTGGGTCTCCGCCGCCAGCTCCGGGCAGTTCGCCTCCATCCACGAACTCCTCCAATCCGACCAAGCCTCACGGGTCAGCGACTACCTCCGCGCCTATGCCTTCGGGGAAGCCTCGCCGGATTCATTCACCCCGCAGGCCGTTTCACTTCGCATCGTCGACGACCGCCCCGAACTCACCACCCGACTCCAGTCCCAACATCCCGATCTCCGCTGGCAGGTCCAAGACAGCGCCAGCGCATCCGAATGGACCGATGTCAGCGCCGAGTTCTCCGAAGAAATCATCACCGACGGGCTTCGACTTCTCGGGCCACCGATCGACGCCGCCGATCCGACCAAACTCTACCGCCTCAGCTTCGATGTCGAGACGACCTCCGGTCTCGAGTCCAGCGTCGCATCCCTCAGCGGCACCTCCCAGTATGGCCTGCGCGGCACCTCGTCATGGCAAGTCGATCCATCCAGCGGTGCCCTCACCAGCCACGGTGGCAACCCCGGAGAACCCAGCCGCATGATCGTTCAAGTCAATGCCCGCACCCAGCTCAACTTCGAGATGTCCATCGCCGATGGCGACGGCACCCTGCGTTTCTACATCGACGGCGTCCAGCAAGACGAGACCACCGGAGCCGGAGTTCAGGTCGATCAGCTCATCGAACCCGCTGAGACCGCGATCCTGATGTGGGAATTCATTCCCGGCACCGGCAAAGCCGTGATCACAGCGAATTGAAAGCGCACAAGGAGCGGTTGCTTGCAGCGACCGGACAAGCCCGGCGAACCACGCTTTCAGCCTGCCCCACACAAACTCCCTCGAAAAACCACCCCGCCCGCTCCAATCCATCACCCTCGGGGCTTACAAAGCCCCGCTCCTTGCCACGCCCCTCCCACCTTAGCGGTAATCGGCAGGAGGCTTGGGAATGACTCCGAGCTTCCCATAATCAAATCCGCTATCGAGAGGCTTGTATTCGCTGGCGTAGTCAACGCTGCGATTCGGATCGATTTGGTCCTCCATCCCCATGCCCCAGTAGGCACCGTTAACGACGAGGCGACGGAGACCTTCGTTCCTCAAGTCCTTGGCGCTGCCCATGGTGGAATTGAGGACCCGAGCCTTTTTGCCCTTACTGGTTTGCCAGTATTTGAACCACACCACGGGAAGGGGTTCCTTCTCAGGATTGTCGGCCCCACCGGGCTCGCGTCCGATCAAGGGCTGGCCATTGACGAGTGCGGTGCACCCTTCGGGCAATCCGGTTCCCTCCTTGAAGGTTCGATAGACATCGGTCGTCCCCCAGATGTCTTTGACGCCGCTCAGGATCGGATGATCCTTCATTTCCGGAATGATATCACCGCGCGTGGAGTCCCTCGACCAATTGCCGTGGTGCGACATGAAAGCACCGCCAACCATATCTCCGAAGTTCACCTGCTTGCCATCGATCTCGTAGGGAAGATTGCCGCGGAAGCCATGGTTTGCCGTGCGAAGGGCGATGAAGGGTTTGCCGGAGTCAAGGTAGTCGACCATGGACTTCATCTGATCATCCGGAAGCGTCAGAAGCCGGTGGAAGAAAATGACGAGGTCGGTCGTGGCAAGATACTCCAGTCCGGGAATGTTGTGCTTTTTGAACTCGGCCTCTTTTCCCTTCTCGGGAAAGACCGGAAGGGTGGGATCCACGAGTCCCTCTTCGTTGATGACGAAGAGCACGGTGCAGTCAAAGCCGTGGTGCTTCGAGAGCACCCCCGCGAGCATGGGCATCGCTTGCTCGCTCCGGTATTCTTGATCTCCGGCGATCAGGACAATGTGCTTCCCCTTCCCCGGACCTTCGCCGCCAGGGTAGGTCAGCCATTTCGGACTTCCGGGCACGGGATGATTTTCGGCGGCATGAGCCATGGAGAAAAGGCCAACAATGGCCAGAGTAAGGAAGCGCAGGATCATGATATCAGTGTTGCTTGAGCGGTTTGGTAATAAAATCTCAATTGAGGCTGCGCAGCTCAACGGTATCGGTCGAGCGCTCAATGGCCTTGGTGATATTTCTTAGTTGTGCAATCAGAGGCAACAGATTTTTGGCCTCACCGTGGGCGAGCAGGTCTTTCTCAAGTTGGTGAAGCTCGGGCAGGATCGGCTTTGCGGCTCCGCCGTATTTTGCCAAGGCATTGAGGCAGCTCTTGATCCTCGCCTGCTTGCCCCATTTGTCGATTTCCATGACCTGGAGGCAAAGTGGGATGCCCTCCTTGATGCGGTGCTTGGCCAAGATCTCCAGACCAGCGAGACGAATGCCGGCGGCGAACATGATGCCGCTGGGAGATGGGGTGACGATGGCCTCCTGAATGGCCGGCAGCAGCGGCTTGATCTCGTCATAGCTCAAATGCTGATAGACGCTGCCGATCGTCCCACGAGCCCGGCCGTCCTGGTTCTGGAGACCGGCGACGACCGCTTTCCGCAGCGCGTCGCGATCGACGCCTTCGATGGATTTCTTGAGCATCTTGCCGAAGACCGCGAAGCAAAGATAACGCTGCTGCATATTGCGCGGGTCATCCTCCGTCGGGCCTTCGGCGATCATTTCAAGAAGCTTCGGCAGGGCGACCATGGCGTCCTGGCCGATGCTGGCAAGCGCCTCGGCGGACTCAATGCGCAGCCACAGGTCTTCGTGTTCAAGATTCATGCGGAGTCCGGAGATCGCCGGAGCGGCCCTGTTTTTCAACATGCTCAATGCCTCAGTGGCACCATAGCGGGCTTCGAGTTCCGGCGATTTCAGCATACTAATCAGAGCCGGGAGCGGGATGTCTTTTCGACGCGAGAGCGCCATGGCGGCGCGCTGTCGGACGATGGGCGACCAACTGTCCAGCGCATCGAAGACGAGCTCGGTGCTCAAGGCATCGTAGGCGCTATTACGGTCGTTGTTACTCCATCCGCGCCCGTCCATGATGACTTGCTTCGCCTCCTCCGAGCTGAGTTGAGGAATGACCCCAGCTTGCTTTCCGGTGAGGTGGATTTTTTTCAGCGGCATGGCGTAGCCCAGCAGGTAGGCTCCGGTGGAATCCCACTTATTGGTGCTGTCGGAGCCCATTTGTGGCGGTCCCTGATGGGTGAAGCTGCCATCCCAGCGACGGGCGAGATCAAAGTACCACGCGCCGAACTCCTGCATCCAGGCACCGGAGGCGTTCGGACCTGACTGCGCCACGGCAGGCAGAGACCAGAGGACGTTCCAGAAGTTACCGGTGTGGCCCGTGTCGCGCTCCGAACCGTGCGAGGCGAGGCTCATTTTCGAAAAGAAGACGGCTTCCTCCTTTTCGCCGAGTTGATTGAAAAGCACCGAGGCCATGCCGCACTTGCCATTGTCCTCGTGGGTCTGCAGCCACGGGGAGTGGTCACCATAGGGGACGGCACCCTTTCCGCGATAGAAGCGCAGAAGCCTAGCACTGCGCTCGATCGCAAGGTCCACGATGGGATCCTTCACGCCCGCATCCCGAGCAAGCACCAGTGAGGTGGTCAGCGGGAGGCCCGGTGCGTTCATCATGCCATAGCCGACCAGGCGGTCGTCAGGCCCGGCAAACTTGTGACCCCAAGAGCCAACCATGCTTTGGCCTTCGGAAGCCTCAAGCGCCAGCCGCGTGAGCCCCGGCATGAAGGAATCGTCACCGGTCGCCATCTGGTATTCGGCTAGCAGCATGATGACATAGCCGTAGTACCACGTCGCCATGCTTTCGGTCGAATAACCTGCCGCCCACTCGGCTTCCTTTTTGACGATCGGCAGATACTGCGGGTCGCCGCTGGCTAGGAGCGCGAGCGCATTCAACGAGCGCGTGATCGGATTTTGTCGGTAGTTAGGCTCTTTGATCCGCTTTGCCAAATTGTCACAGCCCTGCTTGAGAATGCGTGCCGACTTGGGGCAGTCGTAGGGAGCGGTCGCGCTGTAGCTGCCGAGGACCGGCAGCTTTACGACCACCTCATTTTCCTTTCCGCCCCGCCAGATGGTCAGTGCGAGTTTGCCGTCACCGGACTCCGTTTCGGCCGCAGTCAAGGCGCGACCCAACTCGATGCGAGGGTCGAAGGAAAAGGGTTTTCCTGCCACGCCAAGGATGACGTCGCCCACCTGAATCAGGCCCGCTGCCGGAGAGCCCTTATCGACCTTGGTGACGGCGATCTGCCGGGCCTCCGAGGTTTCCAGTCGGTTGCTGTAAATCCAGCCGCGCATGCCGGTCGCACCAAGGGTCCAGTCGTGAGACGCGCCTGCGGGGATGGCATCACCCTGGGTGAAATCCGGCTTGGTCATCGAACCCTTCGGTCCGGCAGCGAAGCCATTCGTGGCGAGGAGCGAAAGCGCCAACAGCGCGGTGAAGAGCGGGCGTCGGGACGGAAGGTCTTTCATGAGGGTAAGAAAGGTAACGTATCTATTTCGGGATTTCGTTCACCGTATAGAAGGCAAAGTTGTGAAGGAGCGTCTCATCCTCCGAAGAACGCATCCTCTCAAGGTGGAATTCGTGGACGTGTCCTTTCATCACTGAGTCCACTGTCAGGTCCACCGAGAGGCCGTCATCGGCCACACCGACGCTGCTTACCTTGGGTTCGGTCTGATCGATCTCCGGCCCCCCGTAACCGGCGTGGTAGCGGTGCGTGAAGGTGGCCAAGCGGTAGCTCTCCGGTTTGGCGGCCACCTCAGGGTCCACGGGTTTGGTGAACTCGATGCGGAAACCCTTGGGTGTAATCGTGATGCGTTCCATTTCAAACGGAGTGCGTCCTGTCCAGTCGAGACGCTCGAGCGAAAAGGGCTTGAGTCCCCGCACTGGCCAACCACGGTTGGTGCCGCCGCTGAGCAGCTTGCCTTCCTGAGTGAACTGGAGGTTAAGAAGGCCGGTCGAGAGACCTTCACGGAAGGGATAGCAGGCACCCTGCCAGACTCCATTAACCTGCTCGGTGGTGGCCCGCATGATCAGCGACTGCGTGTAATCACCCAGAAACATCTGATTCTCGAAGGGACCGAACTTGCCACCAGTGCGGTCGATGACGAAGCCGGTGATCGAACGGCCCATGCGGATGTAGGGAAAAATGACGGCGTAGGGCTCCAACTCGGGGACTCGCTCCATTTCCACGATGATGCTGGAGCCGGATTTAGGTTCGACCGGCATCGGTCCCATGTTGGGCGCGTATTCATACCAGTTGTAGCTGATCGGGTGGCCCATAAAGCCGCCTTCACGGATGTGTTTGAGGCTGCATGCGGAATTCCAAGGACCCTGGCTTTCGATATAGAAGAGGGCACCGTGCTCGTTGAAGCCGATCCCGCCCGGGCTGCGCATGCCACTGGCGATAGGGATGCTCTTCCCCTCAGGGGTCACCTTGAAGCCCCAACCACGGAAGAGCTCCTGCGAATGATACGAGCTGGAAAGCCCCAGCGCGACGTAGAGGTTTCCTTCAGGATCAAACTTCGAACCGAAGGCATACTCGTGGTAGGTGCCGTAGCCCCATGCATCGGAGACCACATCGAAACGGTCTGCTTTGCCATCGGTGTCGGTGTCGGTGAGTTTGGTGAGCTCACAGCTCTGGGTGACGTAGAGCGCGTCATCCTTCCATGCCAGACCGAAGATCTCATCCAGCCCGGTGGCAAAGAGATGATATTTCGGTTCCGGGTTGGCAGCATCGGCACCCGAGACGAAGAACACGTCGCCATGGCGCGTGCCGACCGCGATCCGGCCGTCGGGAAGTTGTTCGAAGGCACCCGCCTCGATCACCAGGTCATCGGGAATCGGGAGCTCGACGATGCGGTAGAACTCCCGCTCGCGGTCTGCGGTTCCCCACCGTTCCCCGACCTCCTCGGCGAGCGAGGTGACCGGAAGGATGAGCGCGCCAAGTGCGGCAATGCACCGCGTGCGCAGGAAGAAGGTGTCAGCGTTGCACGGCATAATCGATCGTGTGGGATGAAGTTCCGGAAGGGAGTTTGAAGCGAATGATAAGCTCCTTGCCAACACCGTCCGCTGTCGATGGACGAATACTGTTGCTGACCGTGGAGGCGTCCTCGCTGAGATTCAGTTGGAGCGAATCCCGCTTGAATGAGCCCTCGGCAAGTTTCGAGATCTCTCCGGTCAAGGCACGGAGGTAGATCTCGTCCGCCTCATCGGTCTTGAAAGTGAGCGTCCTGCGGAGCACGACGGGCGTTTGATCGATCAGGGCGACCGACGAATCCTCGATCGAAACCTTTCCGATGCGATAGCGGAAAGTGGGTCGACCGCCTTCTCCAATCGAGTATCCCTCAAAAGCATATCCATACTGGCGCGGGTAAAGCGGATCGGGATTGACCGGATGTTCTTTCGTCCGGACCGGCTGGAGCGGCCACGGATCGGCAGCCTCGGGAAGGAAGCCAAGATCGTTCGAAAGCGGGACCGGGCGGCCGATGGGATTGAAGTTTCCAGACCCCTGACCAAGCCATCCGACGGTGACGAATTCACCGAGCCAGATGCCGGAGATGGTTCCGTTCTGGGCGTTGAAGGCATAACTCAATCCGCCCGGATAACCGACGGCAATGCCACGATAGCCGGCAATGTTACTACGTCCGCGGTAGGTTTGAATCGTGTCGGTGACGACCAGCTTCGGGTCGCTGGCACCAAGGCCTTCCGGATCCCGCGCCGAGCGACCGAGCGAGAAATTAAACCAGAGCGCGCGGAGCTGATCCTCGGTGTTGCCGTTGAGAATCTCGGTCTGAACCGCCTGACCGCCGGGCCAGAAGGAAGGCATGATGATGCCCGGACGGAGGCTGGCCGGGTTGCGCAGGAATTGATTGAACCACGCCGGCTGGAGTCGCTGATAGGACGTCATCAGATCGAGACCCTTCATGCCGGGAGAGTCCTTGCCATTGAAGTTATGGCAGGCGATGCAGTTTAGTCCCTTGATGCCGAGGAGCATGTGGGCACCATTGCGCATCATCGGGTTAGACTCCTGCTCGATCTCCTTGAATTCAAATGCGGGCAGGTGATCACATTCGCCAAAGAGCTCGGTCAAGCCGCCGAGAGCCTCTCGCCCATATTGCGGCATGCGGGTCGTCATGTAGGGACGGACGCGCTCGCCGTCGTAGAGGACCTTGTTCATCCACTCGGGACGAAGCTTGGCTCCGACATGGGTAAGGTCTGGCGGGATGCGTGCCGCATCACCAAGAGCTTCTTCGGTGGAGAGGAAGAATGAATTCATGGACTCCGCGACGCCGCCGTAGTCATCGCGCTGGTGGCAGGCGATGCAATTGAGGGCGGTGAGCCGATGGCGGATGGCAAGATCGCCTTCCGGCGCGGAGACCGGTTTGCCCAGAGCACTGCGGATGGCGCTGCGCTGGGCGGCACTCAACTGGTAGTTCGGAGCCTTCCCGGGTGATTCGGAAAGACAGCCTCGATTCAGGTCCAAATCCTTGACCGCTGGAGGCTTCGGCAGGTCGAGGAGGTCTTCGGGTGCGGCATCGACTTGGTGACAAGCGACGCAGTTCATCTCGAAAAAGGCTTTTTGCCCTTGGGCGATGCGCTCGGGGTCGGCCCCGGAGGCGGGTGACTTCAGCTCGCTAGTTGCGCTTGCCTTTTGAAGGAGGTAGGCGGCGAGATCGGCGGACTCCTGTCGGGTCAGAGCCATGTCAGGCATGCGCCCAGAAGCTCTCACTTCAAGCGGCGCGTGAAGGAAGCCCGCCAGCCCTTGCGGCTGATACTTGCTGCCCACATGCTTCAGTCCGACGTAAGTCCCCTTTTCTGCCTGCACCGCGGCTAGTTCATGGGGGCCATGGCAAGCGACGCAGCCGACCTTGTGATAGAGATCCCTACCGACCTCGGGCTTGCCTACTTCGGCGACTTCCGAGGAAGCTGGCGTTTTTAGCGAAAGCACATAGGCCGCCATCGATGACGCCATTTCCTCCCTCTCCGCATCGGGCAGACCGCCGAGGACAATCGGCATGGTGGTGCCGGGGTCGTGCTTTGAGGGATCGAGGAGGAACGCTGCCACAAAGTCCGGGTTCAGGCGAGACGCCGCCCCGGCGAGCATCGGCGCAGAAGGTGGCGGACTTGGGGAAATCCCGTCGTGACAGGCGGCACATCGGAGTTCCTGCATCAACAGAGCCCCGGTTCCGGCTTCGTCGAGTGGATGCTTGCCCTCCAAACCGATCACCACCGGAGCAGCGGCGAGGCCTTGGGAAAAAGCAAGCGCGAGAAAAACTTCGGAGCAGCATGGAAACCTCCGGAAGAACAGGCGCAGATCAAACACTCGGACACCTTAGATTGAACTGGCGATGCGTCCAGCGTGATTCCGCCAATATGAGATCAGCGGCGGCGCTCAGATTCCGCCCTCCCGTGCCGCGGGCATTGCACTCATGACAATTCCATGACAAAGCATCATCACCCTTCTGCTCTCATGCACCCATGAAATCGCTGTTTCTCACCCTCGGACTCATCCCGCTCACCCTCATCGCCGCCGAGCCCGACCTCCGCAGCCAGCTCCGCGATGCCCTGTACGCAGAGGAAGTCGAGCGCGATCCCGCCAAAGCCGCCGAGTCCTACGAAAAGATCCTCGCCGACTTCGACCAGCAACGCCCGCTCGCCGCCAGCGCCCTTTTCCGCCTCGCCGAAGTCCGCAGCAAGCAGGAGAAAAACGACGAAGCCATCGCCCTCTATCAACGCCTCCTCCGCGAGTTCCCCGACTTCGAGGCCGAATCCAAGCTCGCCCGCGAACATCTCGCCGCACTTGGTGGCGAAATCCCCGACGCCGACGATGCTTCACCCGAAAACGAGGAAATCGCCCGTCTCAAGCAGCTCAAGGAAACCGCGCCGGACATCTTCCTCTCTCCGGAAACCCTCAAAAAAGCCGTCGCTTCCGGAAATCTCCCCCCTATCCGTTTTCTCTTGGAAAACGGAGCCGACCCGAATGCCAAGGGAATCCTGTCACAGGCCGCCTCTCAAGGCTTCTTTGAAGTCTCCAAACTCCTCTTTGAACACGGCTGCAAACCTAACAAGATAGAATCAGCCGAATCCATCAGAGGCGCACTCAATCAAAAAAACCGCACGTTTTTAAACTTCCTACTCGATCAGGGACTCAGTCCGAACGACCCCTTCATGATTGGCGATGACCCTTGGTTGCCGCTCAACAGCACCATTCATTCAGGCGACTTGAAAACCGCCGCCCTCTTGATCGAACGCGGAGCCGACGTGAATGCATTCGACCGCTCCGGCCACAATTCCGCAGAGGGAACCTCGCTTCACATTGCCGTTGTCGATGGCAACCTTGCCGCCGTCCGCCTCCTCCTCGATCAAAGAGCCAAGCCAAGTCTTCCATCTCCGGATGGTGCCGTCACACCGCTCCACCTCGCCGTCCGTAGCGCTGAGAACCAATCCCTCGAAATCATGAAGCTGCTCCTCGAAAAGGGAGCCGAACCAGAAGTGTTCGGCATGATGGCTGCTGAAAATGCGGTGAAGTCGTGAAAAAGCCCGCGATTATATGGAGGGAGGACACGACACGCGGTTTTGACACAGTGGCTCCGGGCGGCGGCGTGGCATCAGGACACGCGTCGCCAT
>CAZVMS010000112.1:0-5071 GCA_964628795.1 uncultured Haloferula sp.
CCAGCAGCGCCGCATCGCCGAAATCCTTTCAACGCTGGACGAAGCGATTGAGCAGACGGAGGCGCTGATTGCGAAGATGCAGCAGGTCAAGGCGGGGCTGATGCACGACCTTTTCACCCGCGGGGTCACCCCCGACGGCCGACTTCGTCCCACCCGCGCGCTGGCGCCTGAGCTTTACAAGGAATCGCCGCTTGGATGGATTCCGAAGGAGTGGGGCTGTCTGACAGTCGAGCAACTTCTCGCAAATACAGCATGTCCGATGCGAAGTGGCCCATTTGGAAGCGCTTTATTGAAGGATGAGTTAGTTGAAGACGGTGTTCCGTTTCTTGGTATCGACAATATTTTTGTTGAACATTTTCTACCTAAATTCCATCGATTTGTCTCGGATCAGAAGTTCCAGGAATTAAATAGGTATTCGGTCTTTCCGCGCGACGTTATTATTACGATCATGGGCACTGTTGGTCGATGCTGCGTGGTACCCAACCACATCACGAAGGCCCTTTCTTCCAAGCATCTGTGGACGATGACCTTCGATACCGACCAAGTCCTCCCTGAACTCGTCTGTTGGCAGCTTAACCACGCCAGTTGGGTGAAAAATTGGTTTGCGCGCCATTCCCAGGGTGCCGTAATGGAGGCGATTCAGTCATCCACCCTAAGAACGTTAAGACTGCCGGTCCCTCCAATGGAGGAGCAGAAGCGAATTCTTGACAGTTATCTTGGATGCTCTCTCAGGGCTAAAGCAGAGGAGGAAAATCTCCATAAACTCCGCCAGCATAAACACGGCCTCATGCACGACCTGCTGACCGGCCACGTACCAGTTCGACATGAGGGGAACCGTGGAACTGCATGAACTAAAGATTAGGTTGCAGCAGCACATGAGCGATGGCCTTGTCACCATCGTCGGCTCGGGTCTTTCATGTGCCGAGGGATTGCCCGGCATGGGTGAGTTGGCGGATCATTTATGCGCAGTGATTCCTGTTGGGCTTTTTGGTGCAGAGGCTGCAGCCTGGGCCGAGATAGAACCTTTAATTATTGCAAAAGGTCTTGAACCTGCACTGCTAGAGAGAGCACCAACGGCCGCGCTCGAAACGGCGATTTCTTTAGCGACTGCGCAATTTGTCGGGGAGCGGGAACGGTCTGTTGTTGCCGAAGTCTTTGCAGGAATCCGGACTTTGCGAATTACGCGTTTGATGGCGCACATGCTCAAGCCATCGACCGGGCTACCTATAATAACAACGAATTATGACCGTCTGGTGGAGATTGGCGCCGAGGAGGCTGGACTTGGTGTTGACACAATGTTTGTAGGTCGATTCGCTGCCAAGTTCAACGAGCGGGAGAGCCGCTTGAGCTTTTGTCGCGATGTCTCTCTCAAGAACAAACGAGTTACTTGCAATTACCAGTCACGGGCTCTTGTTTGCAAACCCCACGGAAGCTTGGATTGGTACCTACGCGATGGCAAACCTGTGCATTACGCAGGTGATTTGCCAAGGGTCCAGCGGCTGATTATAACCCCTGGACAGAACAAGTTCCACAACGGTTATGAGAGTCCTTTCGACCACCATCGAAGTCGAGCAAACGACGCAATTGATCGGGCTAGCCGCTTTCTCATCCTCGGTTATGGTTTCAATGACGACCACCTTGAAACGCATCTGTCACCGGCGATAGTAGGGGGCAAACCAACGCTTTTAATCACACACACACTGTCGGCCAAAGCTGTGACATTGGCCACAGGACATGCGAACGTAATTGCCTTGGAACACTGCACGCGGGCAGGCACAGACGGTACACGAATCATCATTGACAAGGTTGATTACTTTTCCCCTGCCTTGGGTTTGTGGGATTTACATTCCTTTATCTCGGAGGTGCTTGAACCATGACCGCTACTACTACTGCTGCACTCCAGTTCACCCAGGCAGAGCTTCTCGGGAAAATTGCTTCAGTCGATACAAGCCGCGTCGCAATTGATGTATCCAACTCCGTGCTTTTGACGCGCATCGGAATCGGTACCCTCATTGCCATCCGTGGGGCCACAGAACTTGAATATCTCATCGCGATAACGGATCGGGTGACCCGTAGTCTATGTGATGCATTACCGGAGGAACTGCCGGAAGGAGATGAAGAAGCAATGCTTGCAGCAGTGCCGAGGGATTTGCTGCGAGGTGCGCTGATCGGAACTTTCCGTACGGTGGAGGGGGCAAAGAAGAACACATTTAAACGTGGTGCCGACAGTTTCCCGCAAATCGACCGTGACTGCTTCGTTATAGACGGAGGTAACCTACAACGGTTCATGAGCATACTTGGCTCGGACTTTCCTGAGGCCGAACGCCTTAAGCTTGGAACATTTGTTGCCGACCGCACGGCAGATGCCATCGCCAGCGGTGATAAATTTTTCCAGCGTCATGCCGCCGTGCTGGGGAGCACCGGTTCCGGCAAGAGCTATGCGGTTGCGCTGATTTTGGAGCGGGCGGCAAAGCTCAAATTCCCCAATATTCTCGTTTTCGACATGCATGGCGAATATGCACCACTTGCGGATCCTGCCAAAAAAGGCTTTGCCACTCGATTTAGGATTGCAGGCCCCGGGGATCTGGAAAAGCCAGGGGATGACGCCCTATTCCTGCCTTACTGGTTACTAAACCGGGATGAGATGCTGTCGATGATTCTTGATCGGAGTGACCAAAACGCACCAAACCAAGCATCGCGTTTCACATCTCACGTTCGTGCTCTGAAGCAGAGGACGCTTGAAGTAGAAAAGAAGACGGAGGTCGTGAAGACATTCACGGTAGATTCGCCGATCCCATACGAGATCGATGAACTCCTCGAACTCTTGCGGGTCGATAACACCACAAAAGGTGTCGGCAAAACAGGTTCCGTCAAAGGCGAGTGGGAGGATAAGCTCACACGTTTTATTTCCCGCTTGGAGGCCAAGCTGGATGATCGACGTTACGGCTTCATGTTCCCCCCCCCCTACCGAGGCGAAAACCTATGATTGGCTCGCCAGTCAAACTGCACGGCTATTAGGCTCTGGGGGCGGTAAGGGGATTAAGATCATTGACTTCTCCGAGGTGCCTGCTGATGTGTTGCCCGTCGTCACCGGAACGCTTGCGAGGCTATTGTACGATGTCCAGTTCTGGATGAGCCCCGTGAAGCGAACGCCTGTGACTCTACTGTGCGATGAGGCTCACCTTTATCTGCCTGTCCGTGTTGATGCGGATGCAGTGCAACGACAAGCCTTGGCCTCTTTCGAACGTATAGCGAAAGAGGGGCGTAAGTACGGATATTCGATGGTTGTTGTAAGTCAGCGGCCTTCGGATGTCAGCAAGACTATTCTCAGCCAATGCAATAACTTCCTGGCCCTGCGATTGACCAACGAAAGCGACCAAGGCGTCATTAAGCGTCTGATGCCAGATTCGTTGGCAGGACTCACCAGCATATTGCCCCTTCTTGATACAGGTGAGGCTTTGATGCTGGGCGATGCTGTTTTGCTGCCGTCTCGGATCAAGCTAGACCTTCCTTCAATTACACCAGACAGTGCAACACGCGATTTTTGGAGAGAATGGGGCACTCAGGCGTCAGATGAGAATGCAATCCGCAGTGCAGTCGAGTGCTTGCGCAGTCAGACGAGAAAAGGGATGTAACGCGCGGACCGACCGCCAGCTTCGATGACCTGCACTCCCGGTTCCTGAATGCAGCGAATGGGGTCGGACCAAGATAAGTTCTTGATATGTTGACAATTATCCGCCAAAAAAGGGCTGTAAATCGCCCTATAGCTCGATTTTCGAGGCAGAAAATGAGGGATTTCAGGGTATAAGGCGGCGGGTCCAGCCGATCAGCCGGACATCGCCGGAGGGGGGAACCATGAACAAACACCCAGCCACACTCCGCCCCAGCGGCGGCTACCGCCGCCTGCGGTCGTTTCAGTTGGCCGAAATCATCTACGACGGAACGGTCTCGTTCTGCGACCGGTTCGTGAACAAGCGCTCGCGAACCCATGACCAGATGGTGCAGGCGGCGCGTAGCGGGCGACAGAACATCGCCGAAGGCAGCCGGGCCTCGGCGACTTCCAGCCAGACCGAGTTGCGGCTGGTCAACGTGGCACAATGAGGCAGTGTGCGACGCATGTTCCGGGAGGCCGAGGAACAGGGGCTGCCGGCCCTTCAGATCCTGGAGGTCGGAATGCGGATGCGGTTTACAGTGCCGCTGGATGCCCCAAGAGCTGACCATTCCCCAAGAACGGCCCGAGTCACGGCAAGAGTCACGGCAAGAGTCACGGCTGGCGGCTAACCGAGGGTCGGCATTCACGGACTTGGGGGTGGGGAGTCACCGGGGAAGTAGGCACCAAGTCGGCACCAATTTGGGATACTAATGCCAATAAATCTGACTCAGACAGCCAAAGAACTCCGCAGAAACTCAACCGACGCCGAGAGGCTCTTATGGCAGCGCTTGAAGGCCAGGCAACTTGACGGACTTAAGTTCCGGCGGCAGGAGCAAACAGGCCGCTTCATCGTCGATTTCGTCTGCTACGAAAAAGGGGTTATTGTCGAAGCGGACGGCAGCCAGCATGCCTTGGAGAAAGAAAAGGACGACGAGCGGACACAGTGGCTGCATTTGCAAGGGTTCACGGTCCTGAGATTCTGGAACCATGAAATATTGACGAATATAGAAGGGGTGCTGGAGGTTGTCAGAACGCGATGCCTGGAGGCGCCCCTCTCCCCAGCCCTCTCCCACAGAGGGGAGAGGGAGTAAGACAAAAAACCTCGTTCGCGTACTGTGCATGTACATGCTTCAAAAGTTCCCCCTCCCTAGTATGGGAGGGGGTCCGGGGGAGGGTGGATCTGCGGCGCTACAACGCAGAAAGGCTTCAGCTCGGCTTATAGCTCGATTTCCGAGCCTGAGATGACGTCACGCCACCTGCAGATGAATCCGCTTCCCCAGGGTCCGAAGTGCTTTTTCGATGGTGGGCAACTTGGTCCCATGGTGCGGGTCGAGAATCCGGCGAACTTCTTTCTCGTTGACATCCATGAGGCTTGCCAATGCGGCCTTGCTGATGTGCCTTTCCCGCATCGCCAGATAG
>CAZVMS010000113.1:0-2234 GCA_964628795.1 uncultured Haloferula sp.
GCTGAAGATCGCATTAATCGCCTACAACCTGATCAAATCAGGCTGTCAGGAAGCGGGCCATGCTGTAGGAACGGACCTTCGTCTGATTAGCTTCAAGGGAGCGCTTGATACGATGGCGAACTCCGCCCGCTATCTTCGCAGGCAGAAGCATGTGATCAAGATCCGTGAGATATGGGAATCGACGATAGAAATGATCGCCGAGAAAGTGATCCATTTCAAACCCTTCCGGCACGAGCCCAGGGCAAAGAAGAAACGACCGAAACCCTTCAGTTACCTGACCAAACCGAGGGCGGAATACAAAGAAACGCCCCATCGCGGAAAACCCCGAGCTATCGCTTAAAACCGCGCCATTCCCGCCTGACCCGTTTTTCCGCTGACGCGTCTTCCGCTGACCACCGGCATCTCATGTTGACCAATCTCGACCCGGATCAGGCAAGCGCCGCGCAGCTCGCCGAGATTTATCGAGCCCGCTGGGCCGTGGGAATTCAGTTCCGAGCATGGAAGCAATCGCTAAATCTCACCGGCGCACTCAACCGGAAGAGTGGCACACACCACATCCAGGCCTTGGTGCTTGCCGCGATGATCGCCCACCAGCTCGGGATGAGGATGGGCCGGCTGATAGGGACTCAAGTGGGGCGCGCCCGCCTCAGTGATGAGAAGCTCTATGATAACTTGGTAGATTACCTATTGAAAATCCGCAGTCTTGTAACTCTTGACGAATTTGATCCGGATTTCAGACACATCAAGCGGGACAAGCGAAAGCGAAAATCCCCAATAGAATCAGGCATCCTAGCCTTAACCTGACGCGAATGCGCAACTGCTTTGAAATGGCTTTACGCAGCTTTGACATCCATTCCCTCATCCGCCGAAGGGCAGGTGGAGTCCTTCGGGAGAAAAAAAGATTAGATCAGTTTCTCGCGCAGGGCCTTGGCCACTGCCCCGGTGTTGGTCGTCACATGCAGCTTCTCATATACCCGCTGCATGTGGGTTGACACAGTGGTCGCGCTGATATGCAACGCATCGGCAATCTCCTTCTTCACCAAGCCCTCGGCCATCAGGCGCAGGATGTCGCGCTGGCGAGGTGTCAGATCGTAGGTATCGGCGCCTTGCGAATGCCCCTGAACTTTTTGGTGCACCAAGGTATCCAGCACCTTGCGCGCCACCTCAGGGGCCATCGATGCCCCTCCTTCGATCACCTGGCGGATCGCTTCGCCAATCTCCGCCCTACTTGACGACTTCAGGACGTAACCGGAGGCTCCTGCACAGACGGCCCGGAAGATCTTGTCCGCATCGTCAAACACCGTGAGGATCACAATCTGCGCCTTAGGGGCCATGCCTTTGAGGTGGGACAAGGCCGTGATTCCATCCATCCCGGGCAACTGTACGTCCAGCAGGATCACATCCGGATTTCCACCGGATTCCAATGTGGCAAATACCTGCTCGACGGACCGGTAACTTCCACCGCACCTCATGCCTTCCAAGCGATCGATCGTGCGCTGCACCCCGGTGGCGAAAATTTCGTTGTCTTCCACCAACCATACCTCGGTCTCTGTTTTTATCGGCTTGTTCATGAATGGGACTTGGAAAATGGTGCTTCGAAAGTGACTTCGGTCCCCTTGCCGGGAGCGCTGTCGATGCGGACGCAGCCGGACACCCTCGATGCGCGACGCTTCAGGTTGCTCAGCCCGTGGCCGACGGCACCAGCTTCTTCAGGGGCAAACCCGCCCCCCTCGTCACGAACCGTGAATCGTAAGCGGTCCGTTTTGATTTCGACCTTCACCGTGGCCTGGCGGGTCCGCGCGTGCTTGCGAACGTTGTTAAGTACCTCCTTGAAAGCCAAAAAAACGTGCCGCCGGAACAACAGGCCCAAGGGCCGGTCCAGAAATTCTGCGGGCTCGACCTCCAACGACAGGTCGGGTTGATGCAGGATCGTCCTCAACGATTGCCGCATCCGCGTCACCAGATCCTTCAGCCCGATCGGCTCACGCTGGATCAACCACACGATGTCGCGCATCGACAGCGAGGCCTCCTCTGCGGCGCGCCGGATCGCCTCAAAGTCATTCCGCGAGTCCTCGTCCGGGCTGTGCTCGCTGCCAGAAGTGTTCGGCATGATGGCTGCTGAAAATGCGGTGAAGTCGTGAAAAAGCCCGCGATTATATGGAGGGAGGACACGACACGCGGTTTTGACACAGTGGCTCCGGGCGGCGGCGTGGCATCAGGACACGCGTCGCCAT
>CAZVMS010000114.1:0-10299 GCA_964628795.1 uncultured Haloferula sp.
GCTGAGTGAAATTAAGTTATTGAATTACAACATGTTGCGTCACACCTTTTCAAGGTATTTATTTTATTTTCAATGAATGATTCATACGCAGGCTGCGACGTGTTTTCGGTCGGTCAGCGGCTTTTCGAATAGGGTCTAGAAGGGGCGTTGAATGGATCCCGCCATGACCTGCGGCTGCTTCGGGGGATGACTCGGAAATGCCCTCCTTCTCCCTGAGATCGTCCCGATAGCGTTTGGCGAGCAACAGTAAGATAACGAGAAAAGCCGCTGAAAAAATCAGCACGCGACCGACTCGACTCTTGGCAAAGTCGATAACCGTATACCAGCTCATGGGGTGACAGAAGGGTTGGAATCTGATCGAAGAATGACCGAAAATTGGTTTTCAATGCTGATGGGAAGTGACTTTCCGCGACCATCACCGAGCAGAAGCACTGCAAGCTGTGACTTAGCTCCGGGCTGAACCTGCCGCTCGGTCCACTGCAGATGGCTTGGTGAAAATACCCGACTGTCGCCTACGCGAATCCCAATTAGCTCCGGAGCGAGTTCTAAGGGAGTCTTCCCATGATTTTCAAGATCGGCCAGTAGGACGATCGCATTTTCACTATTGAATCGAGCGATCTTGGTGGTGATGATTTGGAGACCGTTCACCACAGTCTGACTTTCGGAGGTGCGTGATTGAAAGTCCTTATATTCATCAGGAATTTTGGGCCTGAGCACCTGTTCGCCGATTGCCAGCTGAAGCAGCTGCTCGCGCCGCTCCCAGCTCATTTCCGATTTCTGTTTTCTCACCTCATCCTCCGGGATTTCGATCGCAGGCACGGTGCCGTCATCCGTGTGGAAGCGGATGATGCTGGCAGGATTTTCGCTACCAACGAGCCGGAAGCTGAAGCCTTCCGAACCCATCACCAGGTGCATGAGGACAGGAGTATCCGGCTGGAGGAGGCGGAGGAGGAGCAGGCTGGGATTTTCCGCTTGCTGGAAAAATACGGCGCCGGGTTCTTTGCCATCAGTCATCCCCTTCCCCGCGATAAGTGTGACCGCTTCGGGAAACATCAAGAGGGTATCCACTTCCGTATGAATGGGGATGGTTCCGATCCTTGAGGGATCGAGACGCACGACACCAGGAGACATGACCTCACCGTGCGCAAGCAGGGCCAGAGATAGCAGGAGAGCAGACCATTTCATCAGAGCGGCGTGGTAGTGAGTTCGAAACTACGGACAACTGTTGGAAGGCGGGCATTGTCGAGAAGCGAAGGATTGTGATCAAAGCGCATCCTCAGATCGAAAAGAAGAACCTCGACCGACGGTCTATCCTTGAAAATTCCTGTTCGGATCAATTGCCCCTCGACAGCAACGGACACCGCCGTTCCCGACAACTTTTGAATGTTGATCTGTGCAATTTCCGCCTTTTGCCGCAGCGATTTCTCAGCAAATTCAGCGGACTGCGATTCTTCGAGTTCCAAAGCCTGAGCGTAGGTGGACTGATCGAACAACCGTCTGAGACGCTCCGGGCTATCGAAACCTCCTGGGTGCCGGTTGAGCAAAGTTTGGACGGCGAGTTCGGCCTGCGCCATGTGGAGCTTTTTGGCATCCTGAAAGCTCTTCTCGTTCGTGATGATCATGGTCCCAGCAGGGTCGAGGACGATGAACCGTGGGCGGTTCTCGAAGGCGATCGCCATGCGCCAGCAAAGAGTCAGGCACAGCAATACGGTCGCAAGACTGAGGTAGCCCCAAAAGCGCCCAGAGCGGTTGCGTTTCAGAAACTCTTCAAGGGGGGTGGAAAGATTTTTCTTCATGATCATTTTTTGGCGAGTTCCGCAGCGCGCTTGTTGACATCGATCGGAGCAGAATCTGCGGGTTTACTCCCAATCATGGCTGATCCGAATCCAATGGCGGCGGGGATAAGGACACCTCCCCCACCGAGGGAACCGCTTACCGCGCCCCCCACTCCGCCGGCGGTGGCGGCCGCAGCACTTGCCACCGACGATCCGCCCATCATGGAAGCAGTCATACCTCCAGATACGGCGTAAGTGAGACCTTGGCCCAACCCAGATCCAACGCTCATGAAAAGGGACTCCCCGGCGGTGGCGGAGCCGCTGAGCAGCTTCCAAATGATCAGCGGAGCGCCGATCGTACTGATCAGTATCCAAAGTGCCAAAAGCGGCATAAAGCCGGGAACCTCCCATGTCTGGATCGGTCCGGCGACATCGTCGAAAGCCTTATCCATCAGCGCGTTTGTCATGACGCTGGCGATCGCCCAGCCGACCGGCCAGAGAGCCACAGCAACCAGACGGAGCATGAACTGGGTTGCAGCCCCCGACAAAGACCGGATCAGAAACATCGCGAGGAAAGCCGGTGCGAGCGCGGTTTGGAAATGAACCAACAGTTGTTGGACCACGAAAAACAGAAACATCACTGCTTGGGACAGTTTTGAGATGCAGAACATGAAGGCATAGACCATCGCGTTTCCGAGCCCTCCCTTCTGCGACCAAAGGATATCCCAGAATCCGACTTCCTGGTCCGACTGCGCTGAAGCGCCACCCATAAGGCTGGCGAAGCGCTGGTAGGACCTGGAAGGATCGGCATCGGTATCATCCACAAGATCATAGGCGATCAACTGGAGGTCATTGATCCAGTCGGAAAACATCGCGATGGCTATCCCGATCATACCCGCGGTTGTGACGGTTCGGAGCATCTGTCCGGGATCACCGCCAGATGCTGCGATTCTGTATATCAGGCCAGCGAGCATAATCATCGCGGCAACCGCGATCATCATCGTGTAGAGCCCGCCTGAATAAAGCTGAAGCTCGGGGAAGAAATGTTTGATATCTGTTTCCACTGAATTGCGGGTTTAGCGTTTGAATAGAATGGGCCTGGTGGGCAGAGGGAAGGTTTTCACTTCCAACTCCGTGTTGATTTTCAGCAGAGCGCGCTTTTCCTCGACCGCCGCCTTCGCGGCGATCCGCTCCTCGGTCTGATTGCGAAGCAAGCGGAGCGTCGCCGCACTTTCCGCAAGTTGAAGATCTGTCGCGGTGGCGGAGAGCTGACTCTCGAGCGATCGGATGACGACATCGAGTTTGGCCACCTGGCTGGCAGTCGCAGCGGATTGCAGCTCCACCAAGGCGGCATCAAGGCTCGCCCTGAGGGCCTGCCGATTTTGAAGAACCGAGTCTCTGACCTCGTCGTAATAGGCCAGTGCACGGCGCGAAGCGATCTCCGGGGCGTAGACTTCCGAATTGCGAGTCCCTACTTGTCTTCCGTTCACCCGGATTTCGGGGGTGATCGGCTTGTATCCGGTGACCGGCATTTCATCGAAAACACTGTCGCCATCGATGGTCCTGAAAATCTCATCTGAGGTCTTTCCGGGATCAAGGGTATGAAGGAACTTTAGTGCATCATCGAGAGCATCAAGACTGACCGCCTTTGGATCTCCGAAACGATCGAGATAGCTGTCGATCTGGCGGACCTGTTCGACGAGCTGTTTGTATTGCATGATCTGCCGCTCACCCTGCAGGATTTGCTCGATCAGATCGCGGCGGGCATTGACTAGATTTGTTTTGACCAGAGTGACATCGATAACTGGCATGGCTCCGGCCTTGGCAGACATGGACACCATAATCAATCCGACCAGCAGTTGAAAAATCTTGAAGATCATGGCTGCACCACCTCCAGAGTCACCGTATGATCCTCAATTTTTATTCCGTCCTTAGTCGTGTAACCGGTGACCGGCACGCGATAGTAGCGCTTTGCCGCTGGCGGTAGAGGGAGTTCCTTTTCTCTCTGCTCCTGATGATAGCGCGCCCGAACTTCTGAAGCCCTTCCACTCGCAAGCCCGGACTTGTAGGCCTCTGATTGAACTTTCTTGAGGTCACTCTTGGTATGGAGACCCAGCATCGAGCAACTGGTGATCGACAGGACCGTAATCAGAAGAATGGAACCAGACAATAAGTGTAACTTTTTAGTAGATCTCATAACTCATGAATGAATACGTTGAGTGACCGGAGCAGGCCCGAAATTCAGGATGTTTTGCGTGACTCAGCGATCACGCCCTCGAGCACATCGTCGTATGTCTTCAGGGCGGCGGCGCGTTGCTCGAACTGCTCACCGCTGGAGTTTGAGATGTAGAGCATCTCGGGAGTAGCACGATTGACGCCGACGCTAATCCGGTTGGACTTCCCGGCATCTTCCCAGCACAGGAAGGACGCTCCGTTTTCCACACTTGGTTCTGGGAAATTGCGGATCGCCTCAACCGCAGAGTCGGGCAGATGAAAACTGTGCCGTAGGGCTTCGAGATCCCGATCTTCCTTTTGGCGAAAGATGAAAGCGGTGCGGGTATTGCCGATGATCGAGCTGGCCAGGCTTTCGGGAAGACTCGAGACCTGCTGGATGACCGACACCACCCAGGCACTGTGCTTTCTCATCCTTTCGTAGAAATCACGGACGATCCGCTCCCCTCCCCTGAGTTTAAGAAAACTTCCAAGTTCCTCGATAACCACCCGTTTTCTCTGGGATCTTGGTCGCCGGGTAACCTCGTCCCGGATCTTACTCGATATGACGTGCGATACGATGGCCTTGAGAGACTCGTCGGCTTCGCCCAGCTTCCCCAGCTCAAGATGCACATAGCTCGCTGAGAGATCCACCGTGTTCACACCGTCAAGCAATCCTCCCTTGATTCCGTTATCCGCCCTCCAACTTTCAAGAAGCGTTGCCAGTATCCTCAATTCGCCTTGGTCCCTGCCTTCGGACTCCGCTTCTTTCTGGAGCCAGCGATGAAAGTCCGAGTGGGTTGGCATCTCCTCGGGTGACATTTTTGAAAAGGCGAGCGAGGCCAACGTGTCCTCTTGGCCGGAACCCTGCGGCCTCGTCATTTCCTTTGGGTTGAACAAGGAATCAGCCTCAGCAGGATGGTCCTTCGCCCATTCCAAAAGGCGGGCGTGCTTCTCGACCAAATCCCGGGACTCATTTTCATTTTCCGGGAAGCTGTCCAGCGCCAGATGGAGGCGGAATACTGAGTGCTTCCTTTTGCTGTCCGCTTCCATCCAGAGCCCCGCCCAATGATTTCTGAAGCGGCGAGCGCAGCGACCAAGAACGGCTTCCCTCAGTCGGTTTGCATCCTCATCGGATTTGTGTCCCGCCATGAGATGAAGAACCGCCACTGTATCTGACAGGTGACGCGATCCTGATGGTGAACCGGCGGTATCCCAGTAGTTGAGGGTCGCTCCGCCATCGATCGACAAGATTGAGGGCTTGATGGTGCCGCCTGTTAGAACCCAAGTCAGCACCGCGTAGGACAGCCCCTCATCAATAATGACGGTGAAGTCGAAGAACGGATCGGTCTGCGTAAGCAAGGCAATCAATAGAGCCGACTTTCCGCTGCCGGTCATCCCGGTCACGAATGCGTGACGGGGGAACCCATGTCCCCTTGCACCTCCAAAGATTCTGATTCCCAAGAGGCCATCTTTAGCGGTCTGAAAGAGCGCCTGGGCATGCCTCAGGGATCGTCCTCCTTCACCGGCCATCGGCATCAGGTTGGCAGCGACCGGGTCGTTGACCTTATGCCAAAGTGCATTCTCTATAATCGGTGCTCCAGGCATGCCAGCCAGAAAGAGATTCCTCGCGGTGGTGGCCAGAGCTACCTCGTATCCGCTAGCACCCTGAAGCCGCGTCATTGCGCTTCGGATCGCGATGAGCCTGGCTCTTACTTCGGAGGAGCTGGCATCGTGCGCGTGCACGATCAGCTGAACCATCACAGGATACGCTTCTCCAGAGGCGAGCGCCCGGATCTGGCAACGCAGGGCCTCAATAGCATGCTCCAACCGCGTATTTTTGCCTGAGCGATGGGCTCGCTCCAGTTTCGTCTTTTTACTCTCGGCATGCTCGATCTCCCTGGCGGGATCGAGAGGCTTGAGATTCAATGTGATCCCGTAGTTGCGGGAAGCAAGATCCAACAAATGAGCGATGATCCCCGAACAAGTCGCCTGCGAAAGCCCTGAAAGGACGACGAAGCCGTGGTAGTGTCCTCCGCAATAGAAACCGAGCCCTTCTTCGCCGACCATGTCGCCAGGCAAGATCGAGGAGAGCGATCTGGGCGCAGATTCGTCCAGCATATCGACCTCTACAGGGTTCGATTTAATCGCCGGATCGGCGTACTTCCGGATCAATTCATAGAGGCTTCCCTCACCCAGTTCTGCGGCAATACCACCTAGCCGCACAATGGCTTCCTTGATCTGACCAATCCATAGATCAAAACCTTTGCGAGACTCCTCAAGAGCCTGATTGGAAAGAGCGCGTGCGCCCCCGGCGAATGGCAGACGGAGGACCAAAACAAGCCGTTCGCCACGAATCCCTCCATTCTGCTCCCGTTCCATTTGTTCAACAAACACGGCATTTCGCTCCCGCCGTGCCCAGGCGTTTGCGGAGTGTTGTTCCGTATCGTGATAGAACTCGCGCAAGAGGGGCTCATGATCGAGATTCTGCATCCAGATTACCTGCAGGAGCATATCGGGCGGCAGCATTCTGATGATGGTCCGCTGTGCGGTCTCGAGCTGCTCGCAATATTGCGCCGAAGCGGTCTCGAACCCGGGCAACGAGACTTCGATTGCTCTTGCAACCGTGACGGATTTTCCGCCCTCGCTCCAAACAATTTGTCCATGGCTTACAAAGCCGCCTTCAATGGTTTTCATGATCAATCTCAAGGTGATTTATTTTCAACAGTTCTTCCCTATTTGCTCTCGCCCGCCGGGCTTCCCACCAATGCCGCGCGTAACCTTCGTGCCGACCGCAGCAAAGTGTCAGAAGAAACAGAAGCATCCCAAAGGGAATGAGAGCCGCTGCGACCAAGGACAGTATGAAGTTCCATCCGGATGCACTCAGGAGCGTGAACAATGCGAACGCAGTGATCAGTGAAAGGAGGAACATGGTTACCTGCCTTCCCGTCAGCCTGAACAGCGAAGGGTCCTGGTTCGAGCCGGCACCGGTGGCATGCCACCGGCGCGGAGATTCGTGATTCATTGCAGCTGTCTTAGAAATCGAGACCATCACCGGTCCCTTCGAAGATGATTTTCACCAGCGCCACGCTGATGCCCAGCATACCCGCTGCTACAATCCCGTATAGCGCGTTGTCGACTCTACCCGTCGCAAAGGCAACGCCCGAGTAGATAAGAGCCGCCACGGCGAGGATCGCCGCGAATGCCCGTAGGAGCGAGATGATATTCCGGAATCCCTCGGGCATGTCGATCTGCGCAAGGGCTCCGGACTCAACGATTATTTGTATTATATCCATAACTTGTAGTTTTCAGGAATGCCGGAGAACCCGGCCTCTCATGAAAATACGGAAAGGAACCCTTCCGGCCCTAGTTGGCTTTGGTAATCCGTTCAATCTCCTTCAGGATTTCGGAGAAGGTTCGTGAGACCTGTTTCGCGAAACGGCGGTCTGCCCCGTCGCCCCCCGAGCTATCGCGCATGAACGCGGTCCGCGTCTCCGGCGTGAACGCTTCGGTCCAGCTGTCGATACTCCGGCCCTCCCGGATCACCCCGATCATGACATCCAGCAGAATCAGCTTCCGACCTCTTGCCCTCGTCCTCAGGCCTCGGAGCATCGGGATCGCATACCACCTGCGGTCGTCGGGAAACGAAAACCCGACCACCGCACTGTCGATCAATTGCTCTTCGAAGCTGACGTGCTCGCACCCGCCTCCCCTGCGGGCGGCGGTCTTCCTGCGCCAGTCGTCGATCTTCAGTTGGCGCAGACCGGCTATCAGCAGCCCCCGGTTGATCTCTGCAGGCAACCTTCCCTCGCGTTCGCTCGCCAGCCATTTGCGAATCAGATCGGAAAAAATGTCCTCGCAATCCGTGCGAACGATTCCCCAAGCTTGCATCGTATTCAGACAGAACTCCCGTTCGCTCATCAGCCATGCCCATCTTTCGTGATTTGGATCTAGTTCCATAACGGGACATGGTGTGCCATACCGTTGGTCAGTCTGGATAGTGATAGGCAGACTGAAAGATTGATCATTCTCCGAACATTCTCCGAACTCCTTTGCCATGCATCTTGTTACGATTCATCTCACGCATTCGAAAAACTCCGACTGGCAGCTTAGCCAGCTGAAGGCAGGCAGTAGAAAATCAGTACGCGTTGGACCCGATGGCGACCTCGACGCACGCTCGCAAAATGCGATCGACAGATACTGCGCTCTTTTGCTCTACACATTTCTGTCACGAACCGCCTCAGACTACAACGCGGGCCAGCCCGCGAGAATCGAGCTTCCCGACAGTCATCTTGAACGGTTGAAAGCACTCCACGACTCCAAGTCGAAATCCGACATGACGTGGAAAGAGAAGGTCTTCGGAGGCGATCCGTTCAAAACGCCGCAATTCATTGGCTCGGGTGTCGAATTCAAAAAACTAAAAATCTGGATTCCGCTTGACGTGCAGATCGAGCTGATCTCGGAAACACGTGCGAATGCGTTTTCGATCGGCGAAATCGAAAAACTGATTGAGAACCTTCTTGCGAATGATACCTCGAAGACAGAGGCACCGAGCCTGCACATCGATCTCGTCGACGAAGATTTCCGCATAAGCAGCCAGTATTGTAGGGGATCGGTAACCCGGCTCTTTAACTTTAATCTTTATGTCCGGTGGAATTTCGCAACCCATCTCGCTGTCGTATGGATCGACAGCACCAACAGAGTGACCTTTCTTTTTCCGATTTCCGATCTTGAAGCCGTTCCTCCGGTTCCCAAGGCCGCAAAGAAAGGTTATCTGTCCATCAAATTTCCCCGATCCCGAAGACTTACCATCACATCCCCTCCCGGCATCGAGACCTGTCTGGTCATCTGCAGAGAAGTGAAATTTGACCAAGCCTTGCTGGAAAGCATCTCTGGCAAGCTTCGCGATACGCTGGGGTCGCGCAACGGCTCCAAGGAACTTCCGGGTCCAGAGTTCATGCAGCGCTTTCCAGAGCCTCGGAACCGTCCGATCCTACGCCGCCGACTCGGTCTCGAAGCGGAACATGACGGCTGGGAAAAGGTCGTCATCCAGGCCTTTGCCGGCCTGGCGGACTCAGTCTACATATTCGACATACCCAATAGGTAGGTAGATCAGTCAGGGTGAGGGATCAACGGAAGGTGGTCGCTTTGACCGGGCATCGATCGTCCTTAAATCGTTCAGAAGAAATTTAAGCGCTTCCCTGCCACGAATACGCCCGACGGAACTCGTGCTGAAATTCGACCCTCCGTAATCTGGAAGATCCTCCGGATTGTGCGAGGTAGACCCTAACCACATCCCGCTCATACCACCTTCGGGGGAAGGTCCGAAGCATCCAAAGCTGCATTCATTGATGTAAACATGATCATATTGATCGGATGTCGTCAAAATATAGTGCCGAATCCAGAACCCGGAAATTCCTTGTTCGATCTCTCCAGTGAACGTCAGCTCAAACTCGTGATAGCCATCGCCGACATCGTTGCGCCCAGCGGTCAGCTCCCAGGGATTCAGTCCATCTTTCGGAATTGTCATGTGATGCTCGGTAAGCGGGGTAAATCCGCACCTCGCTGAAATCTGGTTTCCTGGCCGGTCCGGTTTCACGCTGGCTGGATGGCCAAGAAATCCATACCCAAGCCGTGGCGCGTCTCCGACGTGACCTTCGTCGAGATCGAGATCACCCACCACACCGACCGCCAGTTGCGCGTCGAGTTCGAGTGTGGGCTACGCGTTGTCGTCGCAGACGACAGCCAAATCCCACTCGCCGCCCGCCTCATCGAAACCCTGCGCCGTGGAAAGGAGGGACTGCGATGATCGGATTCCCCGCCGGGGTGAGGGTCTATCTCGCTGTCGAGCCCCACGACATGCGCAAGTCCTTCAACGGACTCTCCGCCATCGCCCGCCAACTCGTCGCACGCGGACTCGAGGACGGAGCAATCTTTGCCTTCACCAACAAGCGCCGCAACCGCTTGAAGATCCTTTACTACGACCGCACGGGCGTCTGTGTTCTGGCCAAGCGGCTCGAGACCGGGACGTTCTCGTGGCCGTCTCAGGGTTCGCGGAGCCTGTCGCTGGCCCCCGAGGCACTACAACTCCTGCTCGACGGCATCGACTTCCGCGGCGCGCAAATGCGACCCTGGTATGAGCGTGACGAAGCGGGTGAAAAGAAGGCTATTTAAACTAGACCCTATTCGAAAAGCCATTCGGGCAGGGTGATTTTCGAATTTTTAGTTGAAGCGGGCGGTCTGCAGAGGGTGCCGAGGGCTTGCGGGAGGTGCGCAGCGCCTTTCACTGGGAAAAATGGCCCAGCACCCTGAC
>CAZVMS010000115.1:0-2286 GCA_964628795.1 uncultured Haloferula sp.
AATCAGCGCGGAATTGGTGTCCGATCTGATCGCCTCCCTGTTCCCGCTTCCAGAACGACACCCTCTCACGGAGGCCTGTACTGCCGGAATCAGCACGGTCTCCAAGAGCACCGCCTACCGGTGGGCCAAGCGGTTCCGCCTCCACCTCGGAGAACTGCGGTCCCGGGCGTCGATGGTGATCCCGCCAGACCGGCAAGCACACGCCACACCCGAAACCGCCACACTGGCACAGCTTCAGCAAGCCTTCCCTGGAGAAGCCTGCCTTGTGGCAGCTTTCCAGAGCCAATTTCAAAAGGCATTCTGCAGAATCGACACCAACAAAGTTCCGATTTCTCATCGAGTCGTTCAGACATTCAGAAACCTGTTTCGAGTGGCAACACGAGATGGAAAAAGCACCTCGCATCTGGGACCCAGATTCAACGCCTCCGAAGCGACATCGTGCTCTTACAGCCCTCCTCGCGGCACAACAGACCCGAATAACCCGGCCACCCTCATGCCACCAGGCGAGCTTCCGGCAAGTCCGTAGACTTTCGGCCAAACGGACGCAGGCTCTGCTGGGGAGCAACCTGCCGAGGGATAACCGAAATGGCGTGCGACCGATGAAGTCGTAACCCAGAGAAAACGGGCGTGGCCGAGCATTCGGCCACGCCCGAACTCATCATAAATCCTCATCGGGAGCCGCCACCATGCCTCCCGAAAAACCTACCGTCACAGCCCGCAGATCCCCCAATCCCACATTCACCGGCACATTGTACTCCGGCAAAAATCGTACGACGCCAGTGGTAACGAAAGTCGATGACAGCGTGGAAATCAGACCAAAATCCGTACAGTCACAATTTGGCAAACTAGTACGATATCAATTTGGTGCGCAACACCTCCGCTCCAGCTTCCCAAAATCGGGCATGCACGACTCGGAGCTTGAAGCATCGATCAACCAAACATAAACCAACGGCGCACCTTGACCTCCATAGCTTAGCTCAGCCAATCACTGGCCGAAGATCGGGGTCCGCCTCACATTTTGCATTTGGATGAATCAGCTAGCTTTCCCCCGCTCTTTTGACCCCCGGTTCGGTCAGGGCTTTGGCCTTGTGCAGTAGCACTCGGGATTCGCTTACCCTGCGTACCGCTCGACTGACGTTTGAAGGGTGGCCCATCCCCAACCGATCAGCCACCCATTCATTGGACACCCCCGTGCTCGAACGCGCCACGTAGGCTACCAAAGCTTTCTCATTCCGAAATCGTCCCCATCCCTTCAGATCGTCTGCCGAAGTGCTCACACCCAGTTCCGACAATGCCGCCGTTACCAGCCGCTCTGCTTCCGCTTCGTCATGGGCCCGCACGATTGATCCGGCAACGCTTCCTTTTGGCCTCGCCTTCTCAATGACCTCAGAAAGCGCATCGAGAATTCGATCCTGAAACGTGGCATCACCCAGGCACCAACCACGCCTCAACTCCTTGAGTGAGGCATCACTCAACACTCCTTTTCGGTCCTTGGCCCGTTCTTCAAGATAGCGAACGTATGCCCGGTGACCCCGGCCATTTCCATCGAGGTCAAAGGCAGCCAATACCCTGCTCGTTTCAACCCAGGGGAATCCCCGCTTTCCTCCATACTGGCCGAAGCTGCTCCACGACCATGCGCCAAGCTTCTTGCCACTATTCCCACCCACCCATCCGCTGCGAACCGGGTTCAGATGAATGTAGTCGGCGACGATCCGGAAATACATCCCGCTGCCCTCGCCATTGACCACCACCGCCTTGTAGCGGCCCTGAAAAACATGACCTCTTCGCTTCCGCCGAATGTTCCACCACTGAGAAAACACTCCCATGAACCATTTCATGCCACCCACCAGATTAGGCTCGGGTGTTTCAAGGAGGATATGAAAGTGATTGCCCATCATGACCCAAGCATGCACCCGCCACCCGTGCTTGTCACAGCATTTCCCCAACCGCTCAAGCCATGCCTTCCTATCAATGTCATCCTTGAATATGGTCTTCCCGCCCTCGCCCCGGGACATCACATGGTAGACCGCACCAGGGGCTTCGTATCGTGGACGCCGAGCCATGCCTAAACCAACAACAACTCAAGAGTGGTGGTCAAATACAAAATGAAAGGACCGACCCCAGACCGAAGGAATACAAAATGAAAGGACCGGTACCGTTCAAACACCGTCCGGAGCAGGCGGGCGGGCCCGTGAGGGCCTAGCCCGGCCGACTGCTCCGGCGGCGGCCGCGAAGCTCTGTTAGAACGTCGTTTCGTGGCAGGATCATTTCGTCATGAAAGCCACC
>CAZVMS010000116.1:0-2352 GCA_964628795.1 uncultured Haloferula sp.
ACAAGTTGATGCACCACCCCGCGCCAGAAGACCTACCCGGCCTACTGCCCGTCGCCTGGCTAAAGCTCCAGCGAGAAGTCACGCACACCGACGATTCCACGGCAGCATAGAAGCCAGAGATGCGAGACCTCTCGCAAAAATGCGAGAGAGGCTCTATTGACCGCTTACTTTTCGGGTGCCAAGTATCCCGAAGAGTTTGGGGATAAAAAGATCCAACCGATGGAAGGACAAAGTCTGCTGGCAAGTTTCTCGAAGGATGAAGACCCAGACCGTGTGTTGCGCTTCGAGCAATTTGGCCGGGCGGCAATCCGAAAGGGAAAGTAAGCCCACATACCCCAATGGCACTCCTTTAAGCTTGGATGCGATCGTAGCCCGCTTGAAGACGGGCGCGAAACGGATCTGGACCACTGCCGCACCGGCCAGTCCCAAAATGGTGGAACGGAAGCGACTCTTCCGGTATTGCCCTATTCCCCCGATGCCAATGCATTAAGGTCGAGCACGACTCGAAATGCTCCGCGGAGATCACCTTCTTGGTATCCGCTTGCCTGGTCTTGAGGATACTTCTGAGCGAGGAGTTCAAGAAGTTCGGGCGAAAATTCGTCAGCCGATCCGTGGCAGCTGAGACATAGGGACTGAGTGATGATGGGCTTATAGAAAAGGGCACGGTCCCCACTCAGGGGAACGATTTCGTGATCAGGAAGTGCTTGATCGCTGTCGGCGAGTTCCTGCCACGCTTCCAGAATCTTTCGATCCACTTGATCCGGTGAGTTATCAGAATTCCGGACCTGAAGGGAGGTCCGCGAAATACTGAGACCCTCGAGTTCATCGCTCGTGGCACCGGTCAGTGGTTGTGCGACTTGCAGGCAAACCATCACCGCATTCTCCGGACCGCCCGCCGTAAGAGCCGCTTTGAGTTGGGTTGAAAGCCTTTCGCTCAGCAACTTCACCGCCTGCATGCTCCTCGAAACCGCAGCTTCCTCCTGAGCGGGCGTGAGCACTGCTACCTCCGCGCTTTCAAGATCTCCAGACTCGCAGGAAGTGACAGCTACCACCGAGCAGACAAGCCCAGATAGCCACCAGATTTTTCCTGGGCGGGGCTTCGCTGATCGCTCTTGATCCATCTCGCTCGTCGCCTTGAAAGCGCTACATGTCGGGTTCGATGTATGTCTCATCTTTAAATCTCGTTTGGTGTTCACCGTGGGCTTGGGGCCGCCTCTCATCCCAGATCGTGATCCACCTTCACCACCAAGCTCGTCGAAAGTCCGTTCACTTGATTCCAGCATCTTGGCACAATGACCGGGCGCGACCAAGCGAGCCCAGATTAAACACTTGGGAATAGCCCATCTCACGCAGCTTCCGGGCGGCCATCGCACTGCGGGTGCCACTCTGGCAGTGGAGGAAAACCGGCGAGCTCTTGTCTGTTACAACCGCAGGAATCTTCTCCGTGAGCACATCCAATGGAAGATTGATCACACCCGGAATGTGGCCGGACGAGTATTCAGAAGGGCTCCGCACATCGATCACCGCCGCACCCGCAGCGAGCAGACGCCGCGCATCATCCGCAGAAACCTGAGAACGTTGCTTAACAATGATCACTGCCAGAATGACAAGCACCAGAACGATCCAAGACCACGGAATCTGCATGCCCTACAGCTCCGGCGGATTCCCTCAAAAGTCAAGAAATGCGCAGTCCTACCGTTTCTCCAGCTCGGACCTTCCTTGGGGATCATCTCCAGCTGACTGATTACTCGGCTTCTCGGATCGCGAGAATAAGGGAAAGAGCCCTCACCGGCTTTCATCGGTCCAGGCCGAGTGGATTTCCGGCGAGAAGGTTTCCGAGCCAAGCCTGAGAATCCTCTCACGGAACCCGCTTGGCGAGACAGCATGCTGAGCCTTGAACGCTTTTGAAAAATGAAAGTCGTCACAAAACCCCAAGATTGAGGCGATTTGTTTGAGTGTCAGCTCGCGCCGGCGGAGTAGATTGGCCCCCATGACAAGGCGCTGGCGTCGTTGGAAACGGGCGGGCGGTTCTCCTTTCGTAGCGCGGAACGCCCGGCGAAAGGTGTCGAGGCTCATCCCAGCTTCACCCGCCACAGTGGCCACACTGCGGTATTGCATCGGATTGGCAAGCGGATGACGGGCCGCATCCAGTAGGGCGATTGGCTTGAGGCTCTAAATCCCTTGCGATGGCTTGGAAAAAGTTCGCGCTAAACAAAGAGGCACGAAAATGGTCGATTAGCCTCGCCATGAAAGTCAGCCCAAGCGCTCGCCGTCACGTCGCATCAAGTGCCGCCTCACTTCGTATCCGCACCGCCCAAACCCCTGCCGACTGGCAGATCGCCCACAGCATGC
>CAZVMS010000117.1:0-11681 GCA_964628795.1 uncultured Haloferula sp.
TCACACCTTTTCAAGGTATTTATTTTATTTTCAATGAATGATTCATACGCAGGCTGCGACGTGTTTTCGGCCGGTCAGCGGCTTTTCGAATAGGGTCTGGATAAGGTCGCAGGGAAGGTTGTCTCGGGCAGTCACTCCGGCAACGTGATCACCCTCCAGTTGTCGGGTGCCTCGGACAGTTCCACCATCGATTATGTCGAGGATCAGGTTTCCTGGGACGGCAACGGTGCAAAGCTGCTCTACGGTTCCAACAACATCGCCGCACTGACCTTCGCGGATGTCGCCATCGGTCCGCCGCAGCCCGCGGCACCGGCGAGGTCGCGCTGACCCGTATCCCCAGTGCCTACGGAGACAGGGAATGATCTAGCCTACGACGGGCAATTCGTAGCCCTTGCGGCGCGGGCGGTCTTGCATGGCAGCCGCCTCCTTGTCGCCGCTGATTTGCTGGGCGGCCGGATCCCACTTGACCGTGCGGCCGAGTCGCTCGGCGATACCGGCCAACTGGCAGATCGTCCCCGAGCGATGTCCCACACTTGCCGGACAAATCGTCGGTTGCCGGCTTACGATCGACTCGATGAAATTCATGCGATGGTCCTTCGACTCATACACCTGGATGTCATTCGGGCCGAACTTGTGGCGGACCAATTCTTTAGGTGAGGTTTCGATCTTGCCGCGACTGACCAGCACTTCGCCCTCGGTGCCGATGAAGCGGATCATGTGGCCGTTGTCTGGTTTCCTGTCGCGCCACACAGTGATGCCGTCGGCATAGCGGTAGTGATGATACTCGGAGCCTTCGAAGCCCTTGGGGATAAATTCCACCGGGCCGGTGTTGTCGCGGTCGAGCGCCCACTGGATGATGTCGAAGTGGTGTGCGCCCCAATCGCCGAACTTGCGGCTGCCGTATTCCCAGTAGCAACGCCAGCCGCCGCCGTAATTGCCTTTCACCCGATTTTCCGAATACTCGAAAAACGGCGACGGCCCCAGCCAGCGGTCGTAGTTGAAGCCAGCGGGCACGGGCACGATGGTCTCCTTTTCCGGTGGCAGCGGGAAATGGCCAAGCTGGCAATAGATCTCCTTCACCTCGCCGATCAGCCCGTTGCGCACCAGGTCCGCCGCGATGCGGAAATGCACCGAGGATCGCTGCTGGCTACCTACCTGGAGAATGCGGTCATACTTTTCCTGCGCCGCCACCATCGCCTTGCCCTCCTCGATCGTCAGAGTCATGGGCTTCTCCACATACACGTCCTTGCCCGCCTTCATCGCTGCCAAGGCAATCGCCGCATGCCAGTGGTCCGGCGTGGTCACGCACACCGCATCCACATCGGGATTCGCCAGCACTTCCTCAAACTGCGCGGTGGCAAGGATATCCTCATAGCCCTTCTCTTTGAGAATCCCCGCAGCCTTCTTCAGTTGCCACTCCTTGATGTCGCACACGGCGATGGGCTGTACGTTCATCATCCCCGGGAACGAACGCACGTGGCCCTCCGAGATCAGGCCCATGCCGATGAATCCCATGCCGATTCTGGAATTCGCCGCCGCCTTGGTGGCATTGCCCAAGGTCTCCGCCCGCACGATTTGCGGGGCGGCCATCATCGCGCCTGCGGCGCTCAGTGAGGTTTTGAGGAAATCGCGGCGAGTGCTGGGTAGTGACGTTTTCATGATCTGGACAACATCTTGCCGAATCCTCCCTCTACCCCACAAGCGCATAATCAGGGATGAATCCACGGCGAACGCGCAGTCCCCGTTTGGCAGATCTGGACCATTTGGGAAACAATTGTCATCACCGCCGCGTAGATCCATCCAAGAAACCAAGATGAGAAACCAATACAAGCACCTCCGCCCGGCTTCGCGCATCGCCGCGGTTCTGTTTTTCATCGCGGCGCTGATGGCACCCGCCGCTGCCGAAAAACTCCCCAATATCGTCATCGTTTACAGCGATGATCTCGGGCTGGGCGATCTTTCATGCTACAACCCGAAGGCGGCCTATCAGACACCGCAGATCGATCGCATGGCGGCCGAGGGGATCCGCTTCACAGACGCGCACAGCGCTTCGACGATCTGCTCGCCCTCGCGCTACAGCCTGTTTTCCGGCCAGCAAATCTACCGTTCCACCGGGGGTGGGGGAGGGGCCTTCGAGGGGCCGAGCGGACCGAGCTACCTGAAACCCGGCACGCTCACGCTTGGCGACATGCTGCGCAAGCAAGGATACCGCACGGGTGTTTTCGGCAAGTGGCATGTCGGGCTCACGTGGCTCGACAAGGACGGTAAGCGACTCGCCGGCGGCTTTGAGACTCCCCCCCTCATTGACTACGAGAAAAGCACGCCGTTGGTGGATGGTCCGAACGCTCGCGGCTTCGATGAGTCGTTCGTCACGCCGAACTGCCCGACTACCGACCCACTCTACATCTACATCGAGAACGGGATGGTCCCCGTGCCCGCCGACCACCGCCACAAGAGGGACACGCTGCCCAATCCCGGCGGCAAGTGGCGCTGGGACAACGACGAGGGCTGGGCGGCTCCGGGCTACCAGTTCGTCAAGGCGGACTTGCTCTTTTACGACAAGATGCGCAATTTCATCACGGCGCACCGCAAGGAGCATCCGAAGCAACCGTTCTTCGCGGTGCTCTCGACCCAGATCGCCCACGCGCCGGTTCTCCCCGCCCCCGAATTCGAAGGCACCACCAAGGCCGGCCCGCGCGGAGACTTCGTCCACGAGCTCGATGTTCTCGTCGGCCGCCTCTTCGATCTGCTCAAGGAGCAGGGTATCGACGACAACACGCTTGTGCTTTTCAACTCCGACAACGGCGCGGAGACCAGACATGTCGATTGGATGCGTCAGGACCATCAACACGATCCTGTCGGCGGATGGCGGGGCATGAAGCGCGACGGCTGGGAAGGCGGCCACCGGGTTCCCTTCATCGCCCGCTGGCCGGGGAAGATCCCAGCGGCACAGGTTTCCCAACAGGTCACCAACACCACGGACATTTTTGCCACCCTCGCGTCGGCGGTAGGCTACCTGCTCCCCGACGAGGTGGCGGTGGACAGCTTCGACGTACTGCCGGTGATGCTGGGCAGGCAGGATGAGGCAAAGCCGGTCCGGCCTTATCTCCTGACGCAGAGTTTCAGGGGCGAGTTCCAGATCCGCCAAGGGAATTGGAAGTATCTCGACCACAAAGGCTCGGGCGGAAACAAATACGATGGAGACTTGAAGAAATACATGCTTCCGGAAAAGGCACCCGAAGCTCCGGGACAACTCTACGATCTAACCAACGATCCGGGTGAAACCACCAACCTGTATTTCAAAGAGAAAGCCAAAAGGGAGGAACTCCGAGCGCTCCTTAAGAAACTCAAGGAAGAAGGCCGTAGCGCACCCAAGGGGCGGATGCCGGTGCTCAAGGGCGAAGGTGCTTGAAAGTGGAAGTTGGCCGGTCGGGAATGGAGAATGGGGTTGATCTTCCAAGGACATGGGTGGAGCCACCCGACTCGCCAGTCGGAAGAAGCCATTCCGGATCCTCCCTGCCTGCCTTCGAACTTGTCTTGAGGAGAAATTGGCAGAAAAGGTCATGGAATCTTCTCGGCCTGAAGGCGGTTACCCACTAAGTTCTCGCTCGTTCGCAAGCATCGCACCCATGAATAAAACACCGATAACGAACTTTATCTTGGCGGTTCTAGCCATTTTGATTCTGCCGATCCAAGCCGCCGATCCGGCCAAGCCGAACGTGATCCTCATTATTTCCGACGACCAAGGATACACGGACTACGGTTTCATGGGCCATCGCATCGCGAAGACGCCTCATCTCGATAAAATGGCCGCCGAGAGCCTGCTCTTCACTCGCGGGTATGTGATGCCGGTCTGCTCGCCCTCCCTTGCTTGTCTATTAACGGGAAAACTCCCGCACGAACACGGCATCACCGGCAACGATCTTGCCAGCGGTAGGTCGAATCGAGAGAAGCTTGCCAAGCAGCTTCTGGGAAATTCCCTGATCCTTCCCAAGGCGATCACCGAGGCAGGCTATCTCACATTTCAAACCGGCAAACTCTGGAATGTGACCTACGAGGAGGTTGGTTTCACCCACGGGATGACCGACACCGCAGGGCGCCATGGGGATGCGGGTTTGAAAATCGGTCGTGAGGGCATGCAGCCGGTTTATGATTTCATCGCGACTGCCAAGGCTGAGAAAAAGCCCTTCTTCATCTGGCACGCGCCACTCCTTCCTCACGACCCTCACAATCCCCCCAAGGAGATCCTTGAAAAATACAAAGGCAAAGGGCCCACGCCTGCTGCCGAAAAGTACTATGCAATGGTCGAGTGGTTCGACAACACCTGCAGAGAACTGGATGATTACCTTGAGAAAAACGGCCTGAGGGACAACACGGTTATTCTCTATCTTGCAGACAATGGCTGGAACGCCGCTCACGGCTACAAGGGTCAGCGCGCGAAGCTCTCACCCTACGAGCTTGGAATTCGGACTCCCATGTTCGTCCGGTGGCCGGGCAAAGTCATTCCTCGCCGCGATGATGAAACTCTCGTCCACATCACGGATTTTGCTCCCACCATCCTCGATATCACTGGCGCGAAACGACCTGACGATCTGCCTGGTCTGGACTTGATGGATCAGGAGGTATTGAAAAAACGCGAGACGGTTTTTGTCGAGGCATACACCCACGATATCGCGGATCTCGAAGCTCCCGAAAAAAGCCTGACCGCCCAAGTGGTGATCGACGGATGGTGGAAGCTGATCATTCCTGGTCCTGTCAAACCGGTCCGTCCTTTTGCGACCGTCCCGGATGAGGTCTCCCTCTTCGAACTGAAGACGGATCCGATGGAGCAAAACAACGTTGCCGATCAGCATCCCGAGGTGGTGAAGCGCATGAAAAAACTGCAGGAAGCCCAGTGGAATCCCTAGTGAGCGGCATGCCTATCCGATCGCCTCGTATGGTGCGTTGACCGTGCTGCCCGCGAGTCTAGGATTGATCGTCGATCACGGGGGATCTCATGATCGTTCGGTTCGAGGTGGGAAAATGCGGGCGACATCAATAATACCGCCGGCAGCCGCTCATCTCGCTTTGGGATTCCAGAAGGGATTGCTCTTTCCGCCGCGCTTGTCGATGTCCTGGATGTCGGCTTTGCTCATTTCGCCGGCATGACCGTCGAAATACACCACCAGGACTTTGTTCCGGTGGCGATAGGCAATGTCGCCGGCGGCGGTTTTCGAGTCGTTCGGATTCTCGAAATCCCATTTGAAGCGACTGTTGTAGGTGACCCGGAAATCGGTGGCGGTCGCGAAGGCCATTGTCCGGCCCGGGTCGAGGATTTGATTGATATTGTGGCGGGAGTTGAGGTTGGGTTCACCACCGAGTTTCAGGCCGGTGTCGTTCATACCGTAGGAGCAGTACACCCGGCTGTAGAGGTCTTTGCGGGCGCGCACGACCTTGGGGTCGAGCATTTTAAGCGGTATTGTGTTGGGGTTGAGTCTCTTGAGCTGCTCGGCTGGGATGCCGGTCAGGTTGGTGAGGTATTCTAGGTCCTGGAACCAGCGAGTGGCATTACCCTGATCACTATTGGCTCGGATTGGAACGCAGTTGCCACTGTTGTCGGAGGCGTAGGACATGTTCGCGAGTTGCAGCTGATTGAGATTGCGGATGGAGGTCGCCTTGTCAGCCATGCCACGGACCCGGCGCGAGCCCAACATGGCCAGAGCGGCGAGAACGACAATGATGACGATGACCACCAGAAGTTCCGTGAGTGTAAAGCCTCGCGAGAAGCCCCTGACTGAATTTTTGATCGCGGGTTTTTTCATGATTGGTAGGAACAAGGTGGCGGGAATTCCACCGGTTCCCGAAAGTTTCCACGAATATGGAATGTTGTCTATCCCATAAACAGGTGAAAAAGCCCAAAAAAGGCAAGCCTTGGGATGGCTCAGTCCGACGAGACACGCAAACGGAGGAATGCTCTGGGCGGTCCGCTTTGCAAGGTATATGAGATGGTGGTCGGGTTGTTGACATAGGAACCGCCGGTGACTTCGGTCCATGGATCGATCTGGCCGAGGTCGGCAGAGGTCTCGATGGCGTAGATGAGGCCGTTGGCTGCGGGACGCTTGGTGAAAATGAGGGTGTTTCCGGTGAAAGTGCCGACCTGCGGTTCGGGGACGGTGGGATCCTGCCGATCGAGGGCGTATTCAACCAGGTTGAGAACGCCGTCGTTGTCGAAGTCGTCATTGGGCCCACGCAGGTCAATGGGGATGGAGCCGTTGGCGAAATTTCCGGCAATCCACAGCTCGAAACCGCTCGTCGCGGCGGCGATGAGGTAGCCTTTCCCATCGAGGGCGAAATTGGTGAATCCGTCCGCCGAGATGAGGGCAAGTTGGGAGGGGCTCAGGCCACCGCCGTCGCTACCGAAACGAAGTGAAGCACCGGGGACGAAGGAGCCCGTGAGATCGAGCGTGCCGCTCCAGTCCACGGCACTGCTGTCTGCGAATGATAGGGCTGCCGCAACATCGAGATCAATGACGGCAGCGCCGGTGACGTCCAGACTGCCCATGACTTCGGTGAAGGAGCCGGCATCGAGCGTGGCGTTGCCCATCGAAACCGTGGTGCTGTCGGGAAGGACTCCGCTGTCGCCGAGAGTCAGCACACCACCGTCGATGGTGGTTGGCCCGGAGTAGCTGTTGGCGAGGGTGAGCACGGTGTTCCCGGTTCCAAGCTGCGTGAAACCGCCGTCGCCGGAGATGGCGACCTTGAGGGCGGAGCTGCTTCCCTGCGTGATCGTGTCATTCCGGTTCACGGCGACGGTGGCCCCGGCTTCAACGATGATCTCTGGCGAGTTCATCGAAATGCCGCCTGAGCTGCCGCCATCGCCTATCATCAAGGTGCCGGCGCTCACGATCGTATTGCCCCAGTAGTTGTGCTGGGCGGTGAAGGCGAGGGTGCCGGCTCCGATTTTGTTGAAGATGTTGTTCGTGCCTCCGCTGGAGCCACCGGCCACGATGGCGCTCATTTTTGCATCGATCATGGCCGCGCCGTCTTCAACCTGGATGAGGCGGGTGCTACCGGCGAGGGAGATTCGCTGTTGCCAGACGAGCGTGGCGTCGGCGCTGTCATGCCCGAGAATGAGCGCTTGCCCGGCTCTGATGAAATCGGTGGTGTTCCAGTTGATGGAGGTGTTCGGATCCGGGGTGAATCTCACTGCGCGATCCGCGCCGAAGGCGGCGAACCCGCCCTCTCCAGTCCAGCGGAGCTGATCGACACCCGAGCCGAGAGTGCGATTGACGAGGTCTCCGGCTCCCAGGCCGAGGATGCCACCGGTGAGTTCGAGATTGCCGCTTGGCAGCGCATCGGCTTGCTGGAGTCTCAGGACACCGCCAGCCACAGTGGTCGCGCCTGTGTAGGTATTGGCTTTCGCGAGTGAGAGAACGCCCGGACCCGTCTTGTTGAAGCCGCTGGATCCTCCTCCGGAAAGCACGCCACTGAGAATGGCGTCCACCGAGGCTTCACCATCCTCTACCTGGATGGTCCGCTTGCTTCCTGCGAAACTGATGCCGTTCTTGAAGTCGATCGTGTGGGTAGCCGTCGGATGGCCGAGGATCAGGATGTTGTTGGGTCCGATGAGTGCAGTTTGCCAAGAAAATGCGCCCGTGCCGTTGTTGAGTTTCACTTGACGGTCCGCGCCGAAGGCGGCGAAGCCTCCGCTGCCTGCACCGCCGGTGTCTGGGTCCCAATTTAGGCGACCAGCTCCAGTGCCGATCTGGCGCGTAAAATCGCCACTGGCGAGCCCGAGCACGCCGCCTTTGAAGGCCATCGCGCTTTCCCCGGCTCCCACGGCGTTGTCGATGCCGCCCGGAATGCCGTCCGAGTCGTCGAGCCGTAGCAACCCGTCGCTGAGGGTGGTCGCGCCGGTGTAGGTATTCGCGGATCCGAACACGACGATGCCCGCACCGGTTTTGTTCAAGGAACCGGCACCACTGATTCCGCCCGTGAAGCCCAGCGTGCCGGATGCGGATTGGTTGAGGTTCAACTGCCCGACCAGGGAGACCGGGGCCGAGATGAGATCGTTGCTGCCGGTCGTTTTACTCAGGCTCGAAGCGCTACCGGAGTTGTCGAAAACCATCGACCCTCCAGTCGGTGCGAGGGTGAAGGCATGGGTGTTATTGGAATCACCCAGAACCAAGCTGCCGAGCGTGGTGGTGCTGCTGAGCTGGATCGTCTGGTTGCCCGAGATGTCGTTGTTGATCCTCACGGTGGTGGCGGCACCGTTGGGCGCGCTGCCGGATGCCCAGTTGGACGCGCCGGTCCATTGATAGGCACCCGCAGCGACGGGTAGCCAGGTGGATCCGTCGGGAGCCACGCCGGAGATGACTAAGTGGTATTGGCCGAGACTGGCGTAATCCGAGTATCCGGTGGTGAGCGGATTGCCATTCCCGATGCCGTCCACGGAAACATGGTGGATGCCGGCGGCGACCGTGCGGGAAAGGGTGACCGGTTGGGTGCCATCCATGGTGTCTGCGGAGGTGGCTGTCTGGAGCAGCTTGCCTCCCGCGTCGTAAAGTTTCACCTCCAGCCGAAGGTTCGGGCCCCGAGGGGTGGGATCGACCTTGACGACCAGCGAACCACCGAGCGCTTCGATCCGGAAAAAATCAAGATCCGTGCTCCGTTCGATGACGCCGCCGGCGGAGGCCGTGTCGGAATCGGCACTGAGTTCGGTGGCGCTGGCGATGGTTCCTCCGTGGTCGTCCGGACGATAGACCGCGCCCTGGGTGAGCATCACGGCCAGATCGTCCTGAGTGTTGCTGGGGTTGGTATATTCTCCCTTACTCCACTGGCTGATCGGCTTGTTGTAGCTGACGCCCATGATGGGTGCCCAGTTGCCTTGGCCGCTGTAGTAGCTGGCACCACCGTCGATGCCGTCGTGTAACAGGCCGAGCGTGTGGCCGGCCTCATGCGAAGCCGCTTCGGCGATGTTCTTGGCGGAGTATCCGGAACCCGCGGGAAACACCCAGCAGGGAACGTCATTGCGCGCATCGAACGATCCCACGAACGCCACGCCACCCACGTTGCTGCCATACCAGTCATTACCACTGCCACCGATGCAGACGCGGATTCCGTAGGCCGCATCCCCGGAGCTGGTTTTTCTCAATGCCTCGATGTTCGGTTCCTCGGTGGTGACGTTGATCTCATACATCGAATAATCCTCGGCGACCCGCTGCCAGATTTCGATGATGCGGTTGCGTTCGTCGGTACTGAACGTTCCGGGATCGCTGTTGGGGATATTGTAGGGCGGTGCCGAGGCACCATCCTTCCAGTTTCCGGGGGTGTCATCGACATGCCCGTCGAAGTCGAGGTAGATCACCCGCTTCGCTCCGGGGCGACTGTGCAGCAGGAAAGCCTCGTTGGTGTCAAAAGGCCCCGGGTCGGTGGGTTCGATTTCGGCGACGGCTTGACCTTCTGCGGTCTCCGCTTCTGCGCAATGCGCGCAGTGAGGCGGACAAGCGAAGAAAAGTGCGCCTGCGGGATCGACCCAGAGTGTTTCGTCCGCCCGCAAGATGCTGCGGAGCTGCTGCGGGGATTTCCGGTAAAAGGCGGCGACTTCGGGAAGACGCGCGCCTAGGGCAGCGATGGCGGCCTCGCCACGCACCTTGGCTGGGAGCCGGATGCCTGCGGGGGCACCCGGTTCGTAAAGAAGTTCTCCGCCGGTAACAAGCAGCGATGCCGCAAGCAGCACGGAGATGGATGCCACGGGCTTCTTGCATGATGATTTGTTCATGGCGGAACCCCAATGAATTGATCGGAAATCGCCTTTTTAAGGGGTAGTGAGGAGCGATCTTTGTCCAAGTATTTGCGAAGACGGTTCCTCATTAACCGAATGCCGGGTTCGGGAGCAAGCTGTAAGGCTGAATATCTTCGCGTTATCCCGGGGTGGGCGCTTCGCACGAGCTTGGACCAGCATCCGGTGATCCGGGTTGGGGTCGTTGCGGAGAGTGAGGCGAACGGTTGGGGGGCGGGGGCGTGCCAGCTCCTATCGTCTCCGCTCGCGCCAGTCGGTGAATGCTCCGCCCAGGTTGAGAATGGTGTGGGTGGCGATGGTGGATTCGGGGCTTTCGGGAGCGTGGGTGATGGCTCGTTCGGCAGCGCGACCACAAAGCCAAGCGGCGAGGGTGGCGGCGTCGATGGGCTTGAGGCCGGAGGCGAGCAGGGCACCACAGACGCCAGAGAGGACGTCGCCCTGGCCGCCGCTGGCCATGCCGGCGTGGCCAGTGGGATTGAAGCGGATGTCTTCGCCGGGGGCGGCAATGAGAGTGCGGGCTCCTTTGAGAAGCAAGGTGCAGGGGTGGCGGTCGACGAAGCGCGCAGCGGCTTCGGCGCGGGGGAGATCGACAAGGTCCGGGGCAAGTCGGGCGAATTCGCCGGGGTGCGGGGTGATGATATACTGCGTGCGTAGTCGTTCGAGCTGTTTCGCTTCGGCAATCCAGTTCAAGGCGTCGGCATCGAGGACGGTAGGGAGCTTGTTCGAGGCGAGATAATCTAACAGATCGGCGTTGTGAGCTTGATCGGCTTGGCCGAGGCCAGGGCCGATGACTCGGGCGTCGGCGCGGGAGGAGAAGGCTTCGCGAAATCTTTCGGCGCTGCGTTTTACCATAATCTCAGGCGGCGTGGTGATCGGGGTGTCGAGATCGAGATGAAGAGTGACGAGGCCGGCACCGGCGTGGAGTGCGGCGCTGGAGGCGAGGGTGGCGGCGCCGCTCAGGCCATGGGATCCGGCGATGAGGACGACGCGGCCGGCCTTGCCTTTATGGAAGTCGTGCGGGCGTGGTGGAAGGAGGCCTAAGATGGTGTCGGGCGTGATGAGGCGCAGGCCGGGGCGATCGGGGATCGGGAGATCGGCGAGGGGGATAAGAAAGAGCCGACCAGTGGCGTTCGCGGCGCGGTCGGTGAGGAGGCCGGTTTTTGGAATGCCGACGGTCAGGGTGAGGTCGGCGGTGACGCCACCGGGGTGGAGCTCGCCGCGATCGGCATCGAGGCCGGAAGGGAGGTCCATGGCGGCGATGATGGCGCCGTGGTTTTGTCGGAGCTCGTTCATTTCGGCGGCGAGGGTGGCGAGGGGATCGCGCATGGGACCTTTCGCTCCGATGCCTAACAGGCCGTCGAGGAGCAGTAGGGGGCGGGGCGAATGGGCGGGGATGGTGTAGGGAACGCTGCCGAGTCGACGAAGGCGTTGGCGAGAGAGGGGGGTCCACTCGGTTTCCGGATGAGAGCAGCGCAGGGCGATCTGCCAACCGGCGCGGCGGAGGATTTCCAGAACGACGAGGGCGTCGCCGGCGTTGTTGCCTTTTCCGAGGTAGGCGATGGCGGCACCGGGTTGTGGAAAGTGATCGAGCAAGCGGCTGGCGATGCCTTCGCCGGCGCGATCCATCAGTTCACCGGGATCAACTCCGCGTTTGAAAGCGGCTTCCTCGATGGCGCGCATTTCTTCGGCTCCTACATGACTCATGCGATGAGGCTACGAAAAAAGCGGCACCAAGTCGAGTGGTGCCGCTTTTCGGGGAAAGCTAGACCCTATTCGAAAAGCCGCTGACCGACCGAAAACACGTCGCAGCCTGCGTATGAATCATTCATTGAAAATAAAATAAATACCTTGAAAAGGTGTGACGCAACATGTTGTAATTCAATAACTTAATTTCACTCAG
>CAZVMS010000118.1:0-5996 GCA_964628795.1 uncultured Haloferula sp.
TTGCGGGCGGATCAGCATGCGGTGGAGGCTTTCGAATCCTCGACGGAAGATGCTCTTGGCGCGGTATCCATGCTTCTTGATTGGGGTTGCTGATTCCCTTTCGAGCTTCCTGCCCCAGCCGTAGCAAAGCGCGAAAGCGAGTGTCAGCACACCCATGAGTTTCTCGATCCGGTCCTTCTTGGTCATGTGCGTGTCCTCGAATTGGTAGCCTCGCTTCTTGAGATGGCCGAAGAGCGTTTCAATTCCCCAGCGTTGCCGGTATATCTCAAGCGCCTCGGGTCCCCGGAATCGGTTGCTGATCACTGCCAGATACTTGTCGCGTCCCTTCCTAATTCTCTTGGAAGCAAAGTGAACGCGTTGCCCGAAGACCTCGTGAAGCTCGTCGGCCCAGCGCTTCCATCTCCCGCGTTCACACAGGAACGACGCGGCGTGGTTTCCGACAAGCGTGTTGCTTTTGAGCCGCACCACGTAGCCGACGTCCATGATTTCAAGCCAGGCAAGCCAGCATTTCCCGACGAACTCTCGATCCATCGTCAGTACTTTGATGTTCTCGGCAGGCAGGATTGAGAGCACGTCCTGCATCAGCCCAATGCGGTGGGTCTTGCGTGAGTTGCCCCGCTTGGTGCTTTTTGGAAGCACGCGCCAAGCGATAGGAAGCCCGACGCGCCCGACAATCACACTGACGACAAGGATGTTGATATGGGTTTTTCCGAACTGCCAGTTGGTGCGATCCATCGCAAGGACCCAGCCCCCGGCGGGTCGCGGCGCGAGCGAGAGAACAAGCTTGCCGACGGTTTTCGCCCGCAGCTTAGAGAGCGCGAAAAAGCGCTGGAAGCGACGGTAGATCGAGGAGGCTTTCGCGTCCGAATCGGCGTGCTGAGAGAGCCAGACGAGTGACACCGTGCGTTTGCGGATGACGCCAAGAACGAGCATGACCAGACAGGTAAGGCGAGGCTTTGAAAGGCTGAGATGGGGTTTGAAAAGTTCGCGAAGTGCGTGCAGAGTGTGTCCGGCAGCTTGGGAGTTGTTTTCTTTTGTTTTCACAACCAACAGGTTACACCTCAAGCTGCCATTTGTTAAGAGATCTTAAATTTTGTCGTGTAGTGTGAAGGCGACTACACATTTGAAATCACCACCTTTCCCTAAAGGCATTGCCCCTAAGGCAGTCGGTGGACCGGACCGAAAAGCGGGGGAAGAGGGGTATGGCTACCTAGCATTAGGCCCCGCTGCGACGCGCAGCTCGACCGGGCCCAGCAGGCCGGATTCCAAGGGACCGCCGAGCGGAACCCTCTGGACGATGCGTGTCACGCGCTCTTCCCTCGGCAGCTTCGCATCACCCGCCAAGCGGTTCGCCCACAGATTGGTGATCTCGATCTTCAACTCGTTGCCGCTCGCGCGCAACAGGCCAGTGACGTCGCAGGCGAAGGGAGGCTTCCACAGGATCCCCAGCGGCCTGCCGTTCAGGGTGACCTCAGCGACGTTGCGAACTCGTCCCAGTGACAGTTCGATCCGGCTGCCCTCGGCGATGAGCTCGGAGCCCACATCGAAGCGCTTGAGATAAGTTGCCGTGCCGGAGAAATAACTGATGCCGTCGTCCTCGACCTCGGTCCAGGAAACGAGTGGGTCGAAGGTGTACGACGGGGGTGCCCCGAGATCCGGCGGAAAGGTGACCTCCCACGGACCGGCGAGGGCAAGGGCGGTCGGAGGAGCTGCGTCGGCAAGCGGCGCGGTGGGGGCAGTCTCCGGCAGGCTGCCCGAGAAGACGACGAACACCGAACCAGCGGGCGGCAGCTGAATCCTGAGCTTCATCCCGCCGGCCACGCGCTCGAAATCCGTGCACGGATCGATCCTGCCGGTGTCGGGATGCCACAACTGCGGCATCCGCCATGGGACGCGGAAGGTGCAATCCGCCACAGCTTCCTGCATCTGAGTGTTGCTGACAAAGTAGATGTCGGATTGCGGCGTGCGGCGGTGGACGAAGTCGAGATCCACCGGTTCTCCCGTGCCGGTGAAGGAAAAGTCCGGCCCGATGCCTTTGTCTAACAGGACTTCGCGGACGCGCTGGCGATCCTCGATGATCCGACCTTTGCCGTAGGTGCGGGCGGTCGTGTCAGTGGCTGCCGCCGGACCCCACATCCGGCTGGCAATTTCACGGATTTCTCCATCGCGCCGAGGGTAATCGGCCAGCGTCGTGTCGCGCGACGGCCGGGGCCCGAGCAGCGTAGCCCCCTCGAGCACGAGTCTCTCGAGCTTTTGGAGCACCGGCAGCGGCAGGTCGTCGCGGTCCGGCAGGACGATGACCGAGTAACCAAGCCCATGGGGCAGGACCAGCTGGCCGTCCCTGAACTCCATCCCTTCACAAATCACCTCGGAGTCGATGACGTCATAATCGTAGCCCGCTCCAAGGCCGGCGACGGAGGCCGGGTTCGGCTCCTTGCAATGGGCGCAGGTCTCGGTGAAGTCGTGGCGGGTGGTGTCGGGCCCGATACGGCGGGTGGCGACGAGGTTGGGCGCGTCGTGGCCGTAGTAAAAGCAGGCATCCACCACCGGCAGGCCCTGCTGAAGCAGGTAACTGCACCGGGAGAAGTAGGACAGCATCGGACCGGCCTGATTCCACCAGGTCGTGTTCACATTGAAATGCTCGCCGGCGTGGTAGATGTGCCCGGGCACGCCCCCGTGCGGCGGGGTGTGGGCGAAGGTGTGGAAGGTGATCCGGTTGAGCCCTTCGCAGAAGGAGGCGTCGGCGAGCCGCTTGTATTCCAGCGGTCCGTCCTGCCAGCTGCGCCATCCGGTGAAGCCTTCCACATCGACGATTTGACGGTTGTAAATGTGCGCCGCAGAGGCCGCTTCCTTCACCACCCAGAACTGCTCGCCGTTCCAGAACTCACCCCGTGGGATATCGACCGCGCCGAGCGCGCGCAGCGGGTCGATGCGTGGGTAGCCACCGTGGCCAGCTTCGGCGACGAGCTTCATCCCATAGGCATTCAGGAACCGGGTGGAAGCCCGGTAGTGGCCGTCGATCCAGAGGTCGCTGACCGTCATCCGGTAATCGTGCAGGAAGCGCGGGGCGACCTGCGGGTCGGTGAAGCTGATGCCCTTAAGCGCGGGAAGGTAGGGAATCGGATCGTAGCCGCGGCGTTTGCGGAATTCCTCGACGAACGAGTCGGTCCAGTCCTGCGCCTGAGGCCCGCCCATTTCGACGCTGTCGACCTCCATGTAGCGCAGGGCGTCGAAGCTCGGGCGGGTCTTGAGGATCTGATCGACGATGTGCTGGAAATGCTGGGTCGCCGCGTTGGCGTCGAGATGATCGATGACCAAACCATTGGAGTTGGGGCTGGGCACCTTGAGCATTTCCCCGGTGTTGGTGGTAATGAAGCGCATGATCCTCCACGATCCGGCTGGCACATCCCAAGTGAGCGATCCGTCCGGCTTCATATTGGCGCTGAGATTGATCACCGATGCCGGTTCCGGGATCATTTGGTCGGGAGATTCCGGGCAGGCAAGCACGGCGATCTCCTTGAAATAGACCGGTCGCCCATTGGGTCCCGCCGGTGCCCGGTTGGTCGGGAAAGGCAGCACTTGCGACAGCTTCACCGGGCCGCTGACCACGATCTCACTGTGGTAGATGCTCTTCATCGCGTGGCGCGGCTCGACCCAGCTCCCCCCCGCGTTCCAGCTGCTGGAAGCGACCATCCCGAGCTGCAGGTCGAGGCGATCGGCCACGTCGATGGCGTGGTTGATGGCCTTAAGCGACTCCGGGCCGAGAAAGGGCGGACCTGCCGGGACCGGTTCTTCCGGAATCTTGCGGATCACGCCGATGTCCCAGATTTCCGCTCCGGACATGCCCTTGGCCTTCATTTCCTCCAGCTCGAAGGTGAGCCGGTCGAGATCGACATCGCCGTTCATCCACGACCAAAAGGCGCCGGGCCGCGCTTCCATGGGCGGATTCTCGAACAGGGCCGGGGTCGGCTCGCGCTGCGCCACCGGGCTGGCATGGGCGATGACGAAATCCACCAGTTCCCGGCATTGGAAAAAACCGCTCCACATGTTGTGGCCCTGGCCGGGCACCACCCGCAATCGCATCGAGCCTCCGAGATCGCGGTAGCGCCTGGCGACGACCGCAGAATGAGCCTCCAAGGGGACCACCTTGTCACTGTCGCCCTGGATGTGGAAGATCGGCACCCCAGCCGCAGCGAGCGGCGCGAGGCGGTCGATCGGATTGTGCGCCTCAAGCTGCTCGCCCAGTTGTTGGGCGCTCATGCCGTAGGCACTACACGCGCGGTTGAGACCGGGCCAACGGCTCAGGTCGCAAACCGGATAAATACCGGCGATGGCCGCCACCGATTGCGGATGTTCCGCCGCCCAGTTGTAGAGCATCAGGCCACCCCGGCTGCGGGCCAGCAGGCACGGTTGGCGGCTGAAGCCCCGCCGTTCGACCAGCTCGTTATACAGGGCCGAGAATTGCACGCGCCCCTGCGGGCTCCCATAGGATTCCCCGACATCGATTCCAGCCACGGCGATACCAGCTGTTAGAAAACGTTCGAACATCCAGCGTTCCTCGGGCGAGGGCAGTCCGGGCAGGGTGGGCGCATACCAAACCCAGGGCATCGGGCGACCTACCTGGCGAGCCTCCGCGGCGGGAAAAATCACGAACGCGGGCCGGTTACCGACTTCGAAACGCTCACCCGGCAGAGGCAGCGGCTTCCGGGATTCGTCCTTTTTTCCCAGCTCAGGCGGACTGCCGAAAGCCAACGTCGTCCACATCAGGACCCATACCAGCGAGACGATCTTCATACTTCCTTAATGCCATGGGACATGCAGCCGTGACCAGTGAAATGTGAGTCCGCGCGGAGAGCTGGATGGCGCGCGTTTATGGTTATCCAAGCGGGCGGTCAGCGGGACCGGAGGGCGGGCGAAAGGGGGCTGTTTGGTGTCAGGCCTAGGTCCGAATGGAGCAGGAAGGGCTCCGAGCCAGCGGCTTGATCGACGAGCTCGGCGATGTCCACGGGGCGGCAAGCAACAACGCGCAGATTTGTCACCGGACGGCGGATTCACGACTACAAGATTCTTTTCCTGACCCTTTTTTTCTCGGAGCGAATCGCCATCGTGGAGGGCACCGCCCCATGAACCCGCCGAGCGAACGCCGTTTCCCCCGCCTCCCGTTGGCCAAAGCCGAAGCCGGAGCCAGCCTGTCTGCGTGCGCGGACGCACAGGCAGGCCCCGGATCCCGCTTCTTGAGGGCCAAAGGCCCGGCTCCATACCAGCCCAGGGCAACGCCCTGGGTAATTCGTCGCAAAAATCACCCAAGCCCTGAAGGGGCGGCCCATCCCGCCCGATGTCCCGCCCCTTCAGGGCTGAGTGCAATGGGATGCCCAAACCCAGGGCGATGCCCTGGGCTGGTATGGGCCGCACCGTTGGTGCTAGAACCGCCCGCACCGCTGGCAACGAAAACCCCGGGCGCGACCTGCTCTTCCACGACCCCGTGGCCCCGCACCTCGCCGGCTATGCCCCCGAGTCCAGCGCCGCCCAGCAGCGCGACTTCCTCACCCACCTCCACCAGACGCTCAACGCCCCCAGCCACCCCATCCGCAACCGCCTCCTCCGTCTCACCGCCGACAGCCCCGACCTCCTCGCCATCATCAAACAGGAAGGCCGCGTACGAAGTCGCCTGACGTCGGAGGGAATCGCCATCGTGGAGGGCACCGCCCCATGAACCCGCCGAGCGAACGCCCGCACCGTCCCGCTCGCCCAACTGATGGACGGCAAAATCGCCGCCCTCCGCCACTGGGCCAAAGGCCGCGCCCGCGAAGCCGCCAGCCGCATCACGCCCGCCCGCAACAGCAGGCGCATAGCCGCAGACATCCTGACCTACCCCCCGATCATGCGCAGTTCCGTGCAAAAGCGAGGAAATGGAATGATCCAGTGCTGGCACTTTCGCCAAACATGCTCACACTGACGGCATGCCGCAGATCCAACTCCCTATCTTTCCGGCCAGC